>CAZQKJ010000391.1:0-4079 GCA_964593315.1 uncultured Granulosicoccaceae bacterium | reverse complement strand
CAGGTAGTGCACAATCCATCAAAGCGCTGTGTGCTCACTTCGGACTTACCAGGCAGGTGAATCGAAGCAATAGCAAAGTACTCTACGGCTAACAAAAGTCCACCCGCTATAACCCCGATTTTCCCGGACGGGAAACCGTTCCCCTGCTCGCTACAAAAATATCGGCGCATTTCCAAGCGGTTATCCTCGCCAATCTCCTCGACACAGCCGAAAACACGCAATACTTCCGCTCTAAATCAATTTTCTCGAACGTACAGGTTTCGGGAAAGTGTCCTTGCTCTTTTTTACAGTGTCTGTCCTGCGTAATTCTTCTCACTTCGGACTTACCAGGCAGGTGAATCGAAGCAATAGCAAAGTACTCTACGGCTAACAAAAGTCCACCCGCTATAACCCCGATTTTCCCGGACGGGAAAACGTTACCCTGCTCGCTACAAAAATATCGGCGCATTTCCAAGCGGTTATCCTCGCCAATCTCCTCGACACAGCCGAAAACACGCAATACTTCCGCTCTAAATCAATTTTCTCGAACGTACAGGTTTCGGGAAAGTGTCCTTGCTCTTTTTTACAGTGTCTGTCCTGCGTAATTCTTCTACAACCGCGAATATTTTGGTCAATCGACCCATCAGTAATTATCAACTATCGTTCGTCATGACAAACTAATCTGAACCAGTGATATTGTCAACAACACAACAGTTCTCACATGCCGCGAAGGCCGCTTTTAGAGCAAAACTTTAGTAGCGATTATGCGCGATTATGCGGGACAGGCACCTGACACCTCAGTCGTCGATATCTCGAACCTATAAGGCCAAGTCTTTCATTGCAACAATGTGGCACTGAAAGACCTGACCCTCAGATATGTGGCAACACTCTCTGCAGCGAGTGCGTCCAGCGTTTGCGTAAATTCTCGCTTTATAATGAGCCCGAGTTCATTACACCAGCAACTCACTCGCCTGAGCCGGGCTAAGCGCTTCCGGTCGTGTGCAGCTGGTAGTCATTTCAACCCAACGTCGACTTTCCGCTGAATGCAGTATTGCGGTCAGTACTTCTACTACATGTGTCGCTAATTCCAGACTACAACGATGTTCACGACCCTCACGAATTGCTGCTGCCATATCTGCGAGTCCCGCACCTCGATAATTCGCGCGGGCGTTGCCGTTACTATCTTCGCTGTTGATGACAGAGAACGGGTGGTCACGGGAGGCAGACTCCAACGCTTCACCATCTGGCCCTGCTATAAAGACTTCACCTGAAAAGAAATTCGGATCAGGTATATAGAGTGATCCATTGCTGCCATACAGCTCCATGTTCTCATGTCGATGACTCCAGATGTCCCAGCTGGTACCGAGCGTGATCAATGCACCATTCTGAAACTCCAATACTGCATGAATGTTAGTCGGTGTTTCTACTGAAATGGTTTCTCCATCTCGCGGGCCATTACCTATAGTGCGTGTTGTAAAACTGGTAGAGGCCATAGCTGTCACAGTCCTCACAGAGCCAATCAGCTGTACCAGGTTACTTACGTAGTAAGGGCCCATATCCAGCACCGGACCGCCTCCGGATTGAAAGAAGAAGTCGGGGTTGGGATGCCAGGCTTCCATCCCGTGCGACATTACATGGCAAGTGCCACTAATAATCTCACCTACCTGACCTTCATCCAGTACGGCGCGAGCCAGCTGATGCGAACCGCCCATGAAGGTGTCTGGCGCAGATGCAACACGAAGCCCTTTTTCGTTTGCGATGCGTCGCAGCTCTTCGCCTTCGGCAAGTGTCAGTACGAATGGCTTTTCTGAATAAGCGTGTTTGCCAGCATTGAGAATTTGTTTTGTCACCTCGAAGTGTGCTGCAGGCACCGTGAGATTGACAATGATGTCGATGTCATCGGCGACCAACAGATTTTCTACAGTGTCAGCTCTCACCGAATACTCTGAAGCTCGCTCCTTAGCCGCATCTATATTTAAATCGGCAACAGCACGTACTTTGAGTGATTTGAACATCGGTACCAGTGAGAGATACGACGATGATATGTTGCCGCAACCGATAATACCGACACCGACGGTTTTCATGAGTTTTCCCAGTACTGGTTGCAGGTTTCAATTGAACGCTTTGCAAAGCGATCCCAATCCGACGGGTTATCGTGTTCTACGATAAACAGATCAGTGCCAGAGCTTCGCAAGGCGGCGATCAGCGATTTCCAATCCATCACACCATCACCAACATCAGCCCATCCATCTTCATCTGCTTTTTCACCATCCGGTGCAATATCTTTAACATGCGCAATACTTATGCGATCAGCATGTGTGTTAATCCAGGTGATCGGATCAGCCCCGCCACGCACTACCCAGGCGACATCAATTTCCCATTCGATTTCGGGTGCGTGCTCCAGTATCAGGTTCATTGGCAATTCGCCACTGGCCAACTGCATAAACTCCCAGTGGTGATTGTGCCATCCGAATCTAAACCCGGCATCATTGACGCGCTTACCTGCCTCGTTAAGTCGTTTGGCCAGCGAAACCCAGTTAGCGCTATCGGTACCGTCTCGCCAAAGGTCTTCGGGAGCCGGGCAGATAACTCGCTCCATACCCAGTGTCTTGGCCACTGCAAGTGACGCCTCCAATCCCTCCTCCAGCTCGCTCAGAGGAAAGAAATGACCGGACGGCATAGTCATGCTGTGTTTATCCAGCAACTCACGGAATGCCGGTGCATTGTCATAAGCGCCGCCAAACCCTTCAACATGTGCATAGCCGAGTTCTGCCAAACGCGGTATCACAGTGCTCCAGGGTAGAAAATTGCGCGCAGAATAAAGTTGAAAAGATAAGTTCATTGTCAGCTCGTTCGGGTAAGTTGGAATTTCGTCAGCATCGGAATAACAAAGAGTATTACAAACGCTACAAGCGCACCTCGGTTGCAGCATCAAAGAGCGAGAAGTGAGCGGGGTCAATACCCAGCCGCAGTGTTTCACCAACCGACACTTGCGCCTGCCCATTCATTCGCACCCTGAAGAGATGGTTGGCAACCTGACAGTCGATCAGTTTGTCCGATCCGGTCGGTTCGATCAGCTCTACCTCTACATCAATGCTATACGGTGAATGACTGACTAACTCACCTGTTACCACATGCTCCGGGCGAATGCCCAGCGTGGCAGTTCCATCAACAGCCTGACCAGAGGCAAATTCATATCCTGTTAACGAAAGGCTTAAATCGCCAACCGTAAAAGCCCCATTTTTGATCGACCCGTCGATGAAGTTCATTGAGGGCGAGCCAATAAAATCCGCTACGTATTTATTCATCGGAAGGCCATAGATTTCATCTGGCGTACCTAGCTGCATGATCTTGCCGTCACGCATGATGGCGATGCGGTCTGCGAGTGTCATCGCCTCTATCTGGTCGTGGGTGACATACACCATCGTGTTATTAAGCTTTTGGTGTAGCCGTTTAATTTCGACGCGCAGATCTGCTCGCAGCTTGGCGTCGAGGTTGCTCAGTGGTTCATCGAACAAAAACACATCGACATCGCGCACCAGCGCTCGGCCAATTGCCACCCGCTGTCGCTGTCCGCCAGACAAGGCCGCCGGCTTGCGTTTTAATAGTGGTTCTATCTGCAGGATTTCAGCGGCGCGTTTAACCCGCTCCGCAATTTCTGCCTTGGGTAGTTTGGCATTTTTCAAACCAAACGAGAGGTTGCCCTCAACTGTCATCTGCGGATAAAGCGCGTAGGACTGGAACACCATGCCAATGCCCCGGTCGGAAGGCTCGGCCCAGGTGACATTCTCGCCGTTAATGTGTATCTGACCTGCGCTCACATCGAGGAGTCCGGCGATACAATTCAGCAGAGTCGATTTCCCGCAACCGGACGAACCCAAAAGCACCAGGAACTCACCCTTGCCAATGTCAAGGTTGAGATCCTGCAGAACCTCGAAGGATCCGAAACGCAGATCGAGATTTTTTATTTCTATTGAATTACTCATAGATTCAACCCTTAACAGCGCCTGCGGCAATGCCACGCACAAACAGTCGCCCCGAAACGAAATAGATCGTTAGTGGAACCAAACCGGTAATGATGGTTGCTGCCATGTTGATGT
>CAZQKJ010000390.1:0-4080 GCA_964593315.1 uncultured Granulosicoccaceae bacterium | reverse complement strand
ATTTAGTATAGGAATCAGTATATCGTTTATGCCGATCCTGATTTGCTGCGGTTATGGATATCTTCCCGCAATCAGCGCAAAACATGAATTGGTCGACTACAGGGCGTATTTCCAACTAATACTCCGAAACTGGATTGCCAGTTATTTGATGTAATTCCGAGGTGTTCTGTTGAACTGTGATTTCGTGCTGGGATTGTATGATGAGATAACAACATCTCTGCCGATAGTTTTGACAAGAAGTTGGGTTTTTACTGCAGGTACAGTCAATGTTCTATTTGAGTGCTACTTGTTTTCACCATGGCGTAGCCGTCAGGGATTGTTATGTTTGGCAGGTTTCAAAACAAGTTTTTCAATCTGAAGTCTCCGATTGTACGTCGAATCACAGCCGTGGTTTTCATCAGTATATTAATTGTTGAAGCGCTGTTGCTGGCCCACTCGTGGGGTACTGAGCAGGGTCGTGTTTTTGCCGGAATTGACAGGTCTTTCGATGTTGCGAGCGTGTTGCTGGATGTTGACAATCCGTCACTTCAATTAGAAGAGTTGCTGGAGTCTCAATCTGGCTATCCGGTGATTGGCTATTGGTATGAATCTCCAGCGGGTGCCGCGCACACCGGTGGCCGTGCAATATCGACAGAGGGGTTCGATAGCACGCATCAGGCATCTAACCACAATAGAAAAGACGGCACCTACCTGAGTCTGCATACACGCACGGGTTCCGGCGCGCTATATCTGCTTACTGATGTTTCCCGACTGGATGCTCACATGCGCAACTATGGATGGCGCATCACTGGTATGGTGCTTCTTATTAGTGTGTTTGTTACGGGTGCTTGCCTGCTGTTTCTGAGGCCGTTGTTGATCAATCCGCTAAAACGGTTAGACGATCTGCTGATTCACAGTGAAAGGCACGGTATACGTAGCGCGAATGCGCATCCCAATGATTTGAAACGTACAGATGAGCTGGGTAGTGTGAACCGGTCGTTTGATCATCTTCGAACGGAGTTGATCGGTGTAGAAGACGAAAAAAACAAGATTACAGAACGTTTCGAAGATTTTGCAGGTCTCGGTGCAGATTGTTTTTGGGAGATAGATAACAACCAAATTTTCACCTACTTTTCAGGTGATGTCGGTCGTGTTTTTTCAAGTAATGCAACGGAAATTCCTGGCCGAGGATTTGAAGAAGTTATGCTTGAGTTGGGTGCGCAGGTGGAAAACTCTGCGTGTCTTAAAGAGGCATTGTTAAGCACAGGCGAATGGGTTGGTAAAGTTGCGCCAGTCTCCACTGGAGGCGTGCCGCTATCTGTTAGGATCAAGGGCTTTGTATTTCGTGATGAATCGGGGAGGGCACTGGGTCTACGAGGAACGATCTCTGATATCAGCGAGCAGGCAGAACTAGCCGCCGAGCTCAAGCATCAGGCAACTCATGATGAGTTGACCGGTTTATCGAACCGGCGTCATCTCATAGAAATTCTTGACCAATCGATAGAGAGCTACGAAAGTGACGGTCAACCGTTCTCTTTGATGATTCTTGATCTTGACGGGTTTAAAAAAGTAAATGACAGTGCAGGCCATTCAGCCGGTGATGCATTGCTTAAAGCGATTACAGAGAGGCTGCGATCCTCTACCAATGATAGTGATATTCTTGCGCGCCTTGGCGGAGACGAGTTTGCCATTGTATCGCCAGGCTACGATCAGGAAACTGCGCGCACGGTTGCGGAGAATATACGCAAGACACTGGAGGCGTTTAGATTTGACTGGCACGGCGTTTATTATAATGTCTCTGCCAGTATCGGTATAGCAGAGATGTGCGAGGAGCTAGACTCACGTGAGGCATTGATATTTGCTGCAGACACCAGTTGTATCACCGCCAAGAAAAGTGGCAAGAACCAGGTCCAGGTGTATTCGGTTGATGACAGCGCTATTGAAATGATAAAGGATGAGAAAATCTGGGTTGCACGTATCTCTGATGCGCTCGAAAATAATGGCTTTACCTTATTTCGCCAGTCGATCGAACTGATAGATCCCGGTAAAAATGAAGAGCACTTTGAAATTCTGCTGCGAATGAAAAATCCGGACGGTGGATATTATTCACCTGGTCTGTTTTTACCAGTGGCAGAAAGAAATCACTTGATGCCGAAAATTGATCGCTGGGTAGCGAACAATGCTATTGCATGGCTACAGCAGCAAACTATTACTGATAGCAATTTCTGTATGAACATTAACATGTCTGCCGCTTCATTAGCAGACCGTGAGTTTCGTGAGGACCTGTTGAGATGTGTGCAATCGAACATTGGTCTGAATCAACACGTTTGTCTTGAGATGACAGAGTCCGCAGCGATGACCAACTATGAAGATACGGTCGATTTTCTCGAGCAAGCTAAGCGGGCTGGCTGTCAGATTGCGCTCGACGATTTTGGCACCGGTTTTTCATCTTTATCGCATATTCAAGACCTACCGCTCGACTACATTAAAATTGACGGAACCTTCATAAAGAACATTGTCAATAGCGATCTTGATAAAGCTCTGGTCACGAGTGTTGCCAATATTGCGAGTGTATTGGAGATTAAAACGGTAGCTGAGTTCGTTGAAGACCAACAGACACTCGACTTACTTGGCAGACTGAATATTGACTATGCTCAGGGTTATCTTTTCTCTCAGCCCGAAGAGCTGGATCAGTACGGTAAATGGAGTCATCTGGCCAGGGCAGCGTAACCACCGGGTGGTAGACGGTCGCAAGCGTATTTGTGGCCTATGCTGGTCGAACTCTCGCCAATCAATGCTATTGCACAAGAATAACTAGGCGCCCGCCTGAATCCGGTGTATTTTCACTGACTTGAACCTGTCTCGTTATGGCCCGTACCGGGTAGAGGTAAGCGAGTATCTTAGTCAGAGGGGACCTATGTTGCAGTCATCCACAACAAACCGGCGCATACTGTTGAATGAACGGCCGCACGGCCTGCCGGATAACAATACTCTGAGAATGGAAGAGTCACCAGTACCGGTAGCCGGTAAGGGTGAGATGTTGCTGCGCACTGAGTATCTTTCTCTCGACCCGTACATGCGTGGTCGGATGAACGACGCCAGGTCATACGCTGAGCCGGTAAAAATTGGTGAGGTGATGACAGGGCAAGTGGTTGCAGAAGTGGTGACTTCAGAGGTGCGTGGATTCGATGTCGGTGACTTTGTGCTGGCTGGGAGTGGTTGGCAGGACTACGCAGTCTCTGATGGTAGTGAGGTCATTAACTTAGGTGCGCAACCTGGGAACCTTACCTGGTCACTGGGTATTTTAGGTATGCCCGGTTACACCGCTTATGCAGGTTTATTAAAACTTGGTGAGCCCAAAGAGGGTGATACCGTCGTGGTGGCTGCAGCATCCGGACCGGTTGGTGCTACCGTGGGTCAGATCGCTAAACTAAAAGGTTGCAGGGTAGTGGGCGTAGCCGGTGGTGACAAGAAGTGCCGGCATGTGGAGGATAATCTGGGTTTTGATGTTTGTATTGATCACAAGTCTGATGATTTTGATGAGCGATTAAAAGTCGCCTGTCCGCAGGGTATCGATGTGTACTTTGAGAATGTTGGCGGCAAGGTGCTCTATTCTGTGTTGTCGTTACTCAATCCGTTTGCTCGGGTTCCAGTCTGTGGTGTAGTTTCCTGGTATAACCTGACTGGTTTACCGGAAGGGCCTGACTTTGGTCCCGCCATTATGGGTACCATTTTGCGAATGAAAATTAAGGTTCAGGGATTCATTATCTATGACAGCTTCCCGAAAGAGACCTATCAGGAATTTGTAAAAGATATGACTGCATGGCTGGATGCTGGAAAAGTGCAGTACAAAGAGCAGATAGTAGAAGGTCTGGAGCATGCTCCGGCGGCGTTAAATGATGTGCTGCTCGGTAACAGTTTTGGTAAAACGGTGGTTAAGGTAGGTTAGGATATGCCAGTTGAGAGTGTTCTGGCACATCCATCTACGCTATTGGTTTTATTGGCTGGTTTACTCGGCCAGAAAGATTACTGTTCCGTTGGTAGCAACCAAATAGTTACCATCAATGAAGGTAGCATTTTCAACATAAGTGCCTTGTTCCG
>CAZQKJ010000389.1:0-4081 GCA_964593315.1 uncultured Granulosicoccaceae bacterium | reverse complement strand
TTTAGTATCTGTGCTGGAAAATACAAGCGAATACCCGATTATTTTTGATCAATGGCAGAAATGACCCGATTGATTCGCAGCGTGCCGGAATTCTGACAATTTTCGACTGGATCGGGTCTCGGATAATAACCATTGGGAGTAGCAACACGACGCTGGATTGACGCCAGACCTGCGAACATAAAAATACTAATCCGGGTAGAAATTTTCCGGAAAAATCCCGACGCCAGACCTGAAAATGACAAAGCCCGAGATGACTCCCGGGCTGCCATGGTTCTGCGATTGCTGCGAGTGAGGCGCCCTCAGTACGGTGATTCCCGGGTTTGCCTCGGGGTCACGGCTTTTCGTAGAAAATGTAGGGTGTAGAGTAGTCACTGAATTCAAAGTAGATCTTTTCTTCCTCGTTACTACTGATATTTCCGTCCAGATCTTCGTCCAGCATGCCGTAACCGAAACGATAGGGGCGATCTACATCGCGGTCTGTGCCGGTGGCAGTCGAGAGCTTGTCGATTTTCATAAAGCGACGCACAAGCTTGTCTCCAGCGTACACTTCAAGTACACCGTCGGTACCGGTCCAGTTCTGCAGTGATCTGCCCAGTTTGTTCTGTGATTCCTGAGTACAGGCGGAAACTGCGAGGGTAATAATTCCCACGCTGAATAAAACGGCTAAACTTCGTGTACTGGACATCCAGAGGTTCCTTGATTGGTAGGTTAGGCTCGGCAAGACAGATAGCTGGCAGAGTCCGCAGCCACAATAGCTGCCGGAGAATTAAGGTAACATATCAGCGCTAAAGCTGTTAACAACACTACTTCAAAATATAAGCGAATGAACGAAAACGAAGCAAGCCGACAGTTCGGCATAAAAGTCTCAATGCCTGGTGGTGATACCATGACAGCTGAGCACCTGCTCGGTGACAACTGGGAGTCCGTCCGGTGGTTTGATTCCGAGCTCGAGCGAGATGAGGCACTCAAAGACATGGAGCGCCAGCCCCCGTATTATCGACGCGGAGACTCACCGACAGTTGTGCTTGAAAAAGTAGAGCAGTGATACCCGGTGCCCGGGTTGGAGGTGCTTTATTGAGCGCCGTGAGCTACGGGCATTCGGGTTAAAGTTGTAAGTGCCAGGCACCGTGCTAAATGATTTGTCGAGTGTTACCTGTTGTGCCTTACTGGCTTTTACCTTGCTCGCTTTTTGGATAGTCATACCAGTGAAGTGATGCACAGTCGGGGTAGATCTCATCCCATGCATCTACATCAAGTTTAAGGCATGCCATCGCACAGGTTGGCATTTGCATTAATGCAGCTTTGCACAAGTAGCTGCATAACGTTGAAACACCGGGATTATGCCCAACCATCATGGCGGTGTTTATCTCATCCGGTAGTTTGGCAATTGCACTTTTCAGTGCAGCTAATGGCGCTTCGTAAATGCTGTCAGTGGTCAGCATTTGAATTTCTGTAAGTGCCGCATCTTTGAGCATTAGCTCGGTTGTTTCGAGTGCACGCCTGGCTGTACTGGTCAGAATCAGTTGCGGCAGGGGCCCGCGTTCTACCAATCTTGCGGCCATCATCGGTGCGTCTCCGATACCGCGCTTGTTTAACGGTCTTTGAAAATCGCTACTGGCATCGGTGTTCCAGTTTGATTTGGCATGGCGTGTAACAATGAGGTTTTTCATTCAGACTCAAATACAGATGTAAGAACCTATCTGATAGTCTGCTGGTTTGGCTATTGTCTGTCTACCGGTTTAATGCTGTCGGGTAGTGTTACTGAATTGACAACTGCGTCCGGATGACCTGCCACAGGTCTTGACTCATTCTCTGCCTGAGTTAATGGAATCAGATCGTTGGGGATCCAGATAGTTTGACCCGGTTTGATGGTGGCCGGGTTTGATATGCGATTGAAGTCAGCTATCCGACGCCAGTTTTCACTGACCCGGGTTTGCTCTGACGCAATCAGCACCAAATTATCACCAGGTTGGATGACATACTCAACCGCGCCAAGTTGATTGCCAAACTCTTCTCCGGTTATCGCGGGTTGTGTTTCAGGTTTCGGCGTCGCGATGCACGCAGTCAGCAGCGGGCACAGCAGCAGGGCGGCGAGAAGTGTTGATTTTTTGTTTGTCGAGTCGTGCATTGAGCCGTCCTTTTTTACTGCTACAGCCGAATTCCGGCGTTCTATCGTCAATCACCTGTGCATTGCCCGCAACAAGATCAGGTCCGGGCTAACTCCAGGTATCTCTTAGACCCACCACTCTGTTGTACACAGGTTGTTCGGGTGTAGAGTTGTCATCGACAATAAAGTATCCCTGCCGTTCGAACTGAAAGTGAGTGCCTGTCTCAGCCTGTGCTGCATCAGCCTCGATTCTGGCATTCGCCAGTGTCACCAGTGAGTCAGGGTTTAAAGCGTTAATATAGTCTTCTTCGGCCAGAGGGTCCGGTCGATTAAATAATCTATCGTAAACCCTTACTTCAGTGGTAACACTGTCACTGGCCGAAACCCAGTGAATAACCCCTTTTACCTTCCGACCCTCTGGTTTCTTGCCTAATGTGTCGGGATCGTGGGTGCAATGCAACTCGGAAACCTTGCCATCCGCATCTTTGACGACTTCATCACATCGGATCACATAACTGCCACGCAGCCGGACTTCGCCGTTCGGCACCAGGCGTTTGAATTTGGGTGGCGGAATTTCTTCGAAATCGGATCTTTCAATATAAATCTCGCGGGTAAACGATAGCTTTCGTTTGCCTCGTTCAGGTTGATTCGGGTGATTTGCAGACTCCAGAGTCTCGGTTGATTCAAGGCTGGTAATCACCACTTTGAGTGGTTCGAGCACCGCCATGCGTCTTTCAGCGGTTTCATTGAGCTCATCGCGGATAACCGTCTCCAGCGCACTCATCTCTATCACGGCTGAGCTTTTAGTCACCCCAATCCGGCGACAGAACTCACGCAATGAGCTGGCAGTAAAGCCTCGTCGTCTCATGCCTGAGATGGTCGGCATTCGTGGATCGTCCCAACCTCGTACATGACCTTTCTGGACGAGCTCAATCAGTTTGCGTTTGCTGAGCACCGTGTACTCTAAATTCAACGGGCCAAACTCGGTCTGCACCGGATGACCTAACTCAACATTTGCTGAAGATGCCCTGACTTTTTCCAGCACCCATTCGTACAGTGGTCGGTGATCTTCAAACTCCAAAGTACAAAGCGAGTGGGTGATTCCCTCCAGCGCGTCCGAAAGACAATGGGTGTAGTCGTAGAGTGGATAGATGTTCCACTTATCTGCAGTGCGGTAGTGATGCGTCTTTTTGATTCTATAGATCGCAGGATCTCGCATATTCATATTACTGGAAGCCATATCGATTTTAAGGCGCACTACGTGTGCGCCTTCGTCGTGCTTGCCATCTTTCATTTCTTCAAGCAGTGCAAGACTCTGCTCGGCACTGCGGTTTCGATACGGGCTCTCTGTGCCCGGGCTTTTTAGTGATCCGCGGTATTCACGAATTTCCTCAGCGCTCAAACTATCCACATACGCGTCACCGCTTTTTATCAATGCGACCGTGCACTCGTACAAGGCATCGAAGTAGTCTGATGCGTAGCACAGCGATTTCCAGCTGAAACCCAACCACTCGACATCTCGCTTGATCGCGTTCATGAACTCTTCGCTTTCCTTGTCGGGATTAGTGTCATCGAATCGAAGATTGGTCCAGCCGCTGAATTCTTCCGCTATCCCGAAGTTCAGGCAAATCGACTTGGCATGACCAAGGTGTAAGTATCCGTTCGGCTCTGGCGGAAACCGGGTGGCGACCGAATCAGCCGCCTGCTTTTCGATCATGGATCGGATGAAATTGCTCGGAGAATCGCTTGTTGTAGAGTCGCTTTCGGAGGCCATGGGGTGCTTTATTCGTGAATTGAACTCAGTAGTGTAAGACGAAACCGGCAAATGGGTAATTAAATGTCGAAAGGAATTTGAAACTATGAGCAGCTTGGACTAGTATTACTGGCTCGGAGCTGGTGTAGCTCAGTTGGTAGAGCAGCTGATTTGTAATCAGCCGGTCGGCGGTTCGACTCCGTTCACCAGCTCCAATAGAT
>CAZQKJ010000388.1:0-4122 GCA_964593315.1 uncultured Granulosicoccaceae bacterium | reverse complement strand
CCCGGATGCTATGACAGTGGCTCCAGCAGCGGCCAGGGCTTGCGCTTGCTGCCTGCCGATTCCGGATGTAGCACCTGTGACCAGCGCCACCTTGTTTTCGAGACTGAACATTCTGGCGGAATTTTCCACACACCACTCCAATTATTACGGATGCGAGACTTCGCCCCGATTGCCCGGAAATGGTAACTAAATTCAGAGAAAATGACAGACATTAGGCAGCCTGTGACGACATTACACTTATCAACCAGATCGACGGTTCCGGATAGTTACCGCGAACCTGCTGTCAGAGGCTTAAACTTAGCCAGCTCCGGACAAAAATCGCGCCAACTTTACCCCTAACAGATGCAACAACAATTTTGTTGAACTACACTTCCCGCCGACAACAATAAAAAGCTACTAGCCGGCATTTCGAAAAGTAGTGGAACCTATGGATTTTATGATGATGAATTTAGCCTCCCTGTACCGCACAATGAACCACGCAATCCGATCCCTTGTGATTGCATCAACTGTCGTCGCAGGCCTGCTGCTGGCCGCTTGTGACAGTGCGGTGCTAATCGATCCAAACGCAACGAACGATACAGGCACAGTCACTGGAGACAACGGAACTGTCGATGGCGGTACTGTTGATGGTGGCACCGGAGATGGCGATACTGCAGACGGCGGCACTGCAGATGGAGGGACCGCAGACGAAGGTACCGGAGACGGAGACACAGCAGACAACGGAACTGGCGATAACGGAACCGGAGATAATAATGGTGACGCCACAGGCGTTGGAAACAACCCGGACGCCACAGTAGTAGATCTGATCTCAACAGCGGAGGCTGCAGGTAACTTCAACACATTGCTCGCTGCTCTCGACGCTGCCAATCTCAGAGACACTGTGGCAGATGAGAACAGCATCCTGACCATTTTTGCACCAACGGATGCCGCATTCGATGCACTCGGAACAGACGAAGTAAACGCTCTGCTGGCGGACTCCGATGCATTAAACAACACGCTGCTTTATCACGTACTGGCTGGTAGTAACGACGCCTCGGCCCTGACCGCAACGGTGGGTACACCAGTGGAAATGTTGAACGGTGATCTTGCCGGCATCTCTCTGCAAGATAACCAGCTACGCATCAACACTTCGTTAATCACTACTACTGACATCCTGGCTTCTAACGGGGTTATCCATGTCATAGACACGGTGCTGACACCACCGGTTGAAATCAATGCATCAAATGCTGATCAAAACGTGGTTCAGGTGCTTGCATCAGACCCTCAATTTACAACGCTTACATCACTACTCCAGGCAACCGGGCTGGATACCGAATTAGCATCCAATGAGTCATTCACCCTATTCGCGCCAAACAATGTTGCGTTTAGCTCATTTGGTGAAGAACTCATCGCCGCCTTGCTGCAAGACACAGACACACTGCGCAATATTCTGCTTAATCACGTTGTATTTGATGAACGAATCGATTCTGCCGATCTTCTTGCATCCGCTGGTACGTCGTTCACTTCAGCTACCGGCTCACCACTGGCAGTTATGCTGAATGGCAACATCTTATCTATCAATGATGCAGTACTGGCACGTGCAGATATCAATGCAGG
Organism: uncultured Granulosicoccaceae bacterium; assembly: GCA_964593315.1. Classification (GTDB taxonomy): domain Bacteria; phylum Pseudomonadota; class Gammaproteobacteria; order Granulosicoccales; family Granulosicoccaceae. Next base: position 2,526 of record CAZQKJ010000388.1, on the reverse strand, counting down.
TAACGGTATTATTCAAGAACTGGACGATGTAATTCAGCCTTAACGACTTGCGGAACTATTGGCCGCAAACTCTGACTACAGCTAAGATCAACGCTGGTAGTGACTGCTGGTATAGCAACACTACCGTGCGTTGACAGCATTTCTTGCGCGACACCTGCGATCAGGATTTTCGTCGTAACTTCCACATGCAGTAAATACCAAACAATGGCCCAAGCGCCAGTGCTGCCATAACCCATGGCCAGCCGATTTTGGCGGCTACTACCGGCGTCAGTTGCACGGTAACTGTAGTTAACGCAAAGCCGAGTGCCGTTTGAAACGTCAGCAGTGAACCCACCTGATCCGGTTGCGCATAGTCTGCCACCAGTGCGGAGAACTGCGCCGAGTCCGGGATAATAAAAATACCCCACACCACAACCACTGCCACGGTCAACCATACGCTGCCACCAAAACTCAACGCAAACACCACTGCACTAATCCCGCTGATCGCCATGGCGATGATAGTCAGCTCCGCTTTACCGGTTCTGTCAGCCACCCACCCTGCCAGCGGACAACTGAGCGCACCGAGCGCAATCGCAATAAAGGTGACAAGCTTTGCGAGCTGTTGCGCCTCACTCTCAGGCATTTGATGGCTAAAGCTTATGGTCAGTGCCACTGCAATCCACGCCCACATGGCATACAGCTCCCACATGTGACCAAGGTAGCCACCATAAGCACGCCGAATATCGCGATTGGTCCAGGCCGCGACAAGCACTCGTGAATCGAATTTTGCCTGACTGCTGTGAAAGGGTCCGTCCTCTGTGCGCAGGATAATCACCGCAGCGCACGCTGCCAGAATAGATGCACAAACGACAGTAAGCCGCCAGTCGGTCCCACCCAGAAACGCAAGCAGGTGCGGGGCGGCCGAGCCGAGCGTCAGCCCACCTACCAGCAGCCCTACCAACAGGCCCCGATCTTTCTGACCCCAACCCACCGCGATTTTCATTCCCACCGGATAAACGCCGGCCAGAAAAGCACCGGTCGCTCCACGCAGTAATATGGCAAACCCGCTGCCTGGCGCGGCAACCAACAGCAAAGCATTGCTGAGTGCTGCCAGCAACGCAAACAAGGCCAGCACTTTTTTCGGCGGGAATCGGTCGGCAATACCGGTGATGGACAGTGCCAGTGCCCCCACCACAAACCCAAGCTGTACCGATGCCGACAGCGCGGCCTGCACACCAGCCGTTAAATTGGCCTCGCGAGACATATCCCCCAGAATGGCGGCACTGACAAACCATAAACTCATCGCCATAACTTCTGCGATGATGAGTAGCGTAATGCTGTGGAGTTTGCCTTTGGTGGCTGGTTGGGCGTACGCCATTGTTATTGTATTCCGTCAAATCAATTTTGCGTTACTTGAAAACAGTATACTGCCTGTCAGCCTGACGTGACATGCAACCCGCAAATTCTTAGTTGATAAAGTGCAGTTAATTGCGGGGTGTCCCGTTTGTTTTCCTGATCACTGCCAAGGATCAAAATCCGCCGGTTAAAAACGGCCGGAAGGTGTCGCCGGGACCACCATCTGCCAGACAAAGCGGCTAAACACAGAAACGAATTCACTCCGCACTGAGTGTTGAGCGAGCTATGGACTATGGACACTCGATATTGCCACGAGGAGCGCGACATCTACCTTGACAGCTTTACCTGTCGGTATAATTGACTCGGTCTTTTAAAGACACCGCATCAACAGCGTGACTAGCCACAACGGCAGTGGTGTCGATCAAAATTTGCTCCAGCCTGCAGAGTAACTTTATTGATAACCTGAATGCATATCACTTGCGTTAAGTTTCACTCGTACAAATACTTAATTGAGATTGACCCATGACAACCACAGACGACACTGACTTAAAATCAGATATGCAAGCACTGGTGCGTGCTTTTAAAACCGTACTGATGGCAACAGCCACCAAAGAAGGAGAGCCGGAAATCAGCTATTCGCCCTACGTAATTTGCGACGGGCTGTTGCACGTGTTGCTCAGTGATTTATCTCTACACACCGGCAATTTAAAAAGCAATCCAAAGGCGAGCTTACTCTTCATAGAAAGTGAGCAGGATGCCGCACAGTTACACGCGCGTAAAAGAGTCACCTTCCGGGTCAATGCCGAACAAGTGAGCCGTGACAGCGCACATTGGCGGCGTGCATTAGATGCGATGCAGGAACGTTTCGGTGAGATCATTCCGCTGCTTGAAAGTTTGCCGGACTTCCACCTCTTTGCCATGCGGACTGACTGTGCTGTTCTGGTCAGGGGATTTGCTGACGCCCACACCATTGATGTGAAATTTTCAGATCTGGATATTTGAACTGAGGCTTTATAGCCAGATGGATCGCTGGTACGGAACCAGATTACCGTGGCGTGCATCTCGGCGACAAATCTACCGGTTTGACCAGGCAAATAGAGATTGCGTCATTGACTTTAAACACCCTCTCCGCGAGACTAAAAGAGCGGCCCTACCTGGTTCATACCAAAGTGCAAATGTAAGGGCTTACAT
>CAZQKJ010000387.1:0-4127 GCA_964593315.1 uncultured Granulosicoccaceae bacterium | reverse complement strand
AGCTGATTCAAGCTGAACATCGGCAAGGTTAACCGGATCAGTTTTTCCAATCGGATGACTGGCATCAAAATTCATTTCAAGATGCAATCCGTTTTTAGTCAGCAAGATTTGAGTGGGCTTTGCAGCATCCCCCGTATAGGCCTTGAATTGATCCGGGTGGACTAGCGCTGTTGTGCCATTGGCTGTTTCTATCGACAGCGATTTATCTTTCACCTGGTAGGCAGTGACATCCGTGTGTGATCCTTGTTGCAAAGGAAAGTGCTCATCGAGAAACTCGCGTGTGTAGGCGACAACTTTGGCGCCTCGTACTTCGTTATAACCGCCGGCGCGCTCAGCACCACCATCTTCAGAGATTGCATCTGTGCCGTAGAGTGCGTCGTATAGGCTACCCCACCGAGCGTTGGCAGCGTTCAATACAAAACGTGCGTTATCGAGTGGTACAACTAACTGTGCGCCAGCGGTTGTGGCGATTTCCGGATCGACTTTGGTGGTCGCCACTTTAAAAGCGCTGACGGGTGGTTCCAGATAGTTGATCGATTGCAGGAAGCTTTTATAGTCACCCGCATTGAATGCTTTATTGTCTTTGTGCCACTGATCAATCTTTAACTGGATGTCATCACGCGCTTTCAGGTGGGTTTTTATCCGTGGGCTGAAATCTGCAATAATTTTTTCCAGCTCGGTGAAAAAATGCTCTGGTGCTACGTCTGTGCCGGGACATATCCGATCTGTCACTAGCTTGTGCAGTGGCTCGGCAATGCCGAGGTTTCCATGTTCTATGTAATTCACCGGATGTGTCCTGTTAAGTTGATGTGGAAAGCGGGTGCTGTTTGTACCCAATAATGTGCCGTTGGGCTGAGCAGGTTGCGACGTTAAATTATAGACAAAGGTAGGTCAATGCGCCTTGTGAATCACTTATATAGTCTCAAAACCCGTGCTGTGGTATTTTTGCGGTGAGTAATTACTACCTGATCATCTATGGCTCAATACGTCTACACAATGAACAGGGTGAGCAAAATTGTGCCACCCAAGCGTGAGATTCTTAAAGATATCTCATTGTCATTCTTCCCGGGTGCCAAGATTGGTGTGCTCGGCCTCAACGGTGCTGGTAAGTCGACTCTGTTGAAAATCATGGCAGGCCTCGATACTGAAATCGATGGAGAGGCCCGCCCAATGCCGGATATAAAAGTAGGTTATCTGCCACAGGAGCCACAGCTTGATGCGGATAAAACAGTACGTGAAATCGTAGAGGAGTCAGTCAACGATATTCAGGACACCCAGGCACGTCTTGATGAAGTTTATGCGGCCTACGCCGAGCCGGATGCCGACTTTGATGCGCTGGCAGCCGAGCAGGCAAAGCTTGAGGCGGTACTGCAAACAAGCGATGGCCATAATCTTGAGCGGCAACTTGAAGTAGCGGCTGATGCACTGAGACTGCCGCCCTGGGATGCCACTATCGGTCATCTTTCAGGTGGCGAGAAGCGTCGTGTTGCATTGTGTCGATTGTTACTGGCCTCTCCGGATATGCTGTTGCTCGACGAGCCAACTAACCATCTCGATGCAGAATCAGTTGCCTGGCTCGAACGCTTTCTGCACGACTTTGATGGCACAGTGGTCGCGATCACTCACGATCGCTATTTTCTGGATAATGTCGCCGGCTGGATTCTGGAGCTTGATCGTGGTCGGGGTATTCCGTTTGAAGGTAACTACTCCGGGTGGCTTGGTGCCAAAGCTGAGCGGTTTGAGCAAGAGTCAAAACAGGAGACATCTCACGCCAAAGCGATGAAGGCTGAGCTTGAATGGGTACGCAAAGGCGCCAAGGCGCGCCAGTCAAAATCCAAAGCCAGACTGGCACGATTCGAAGAGATGCAGTCGCGCGAGTTTCAAAAGACCAGTGAAACGAATGAGATTTATATTCCCAAAGGGCAAAGGCTCGGCGAGAAGGTGCTGGACTTCAACAATGTGACCAAGGGCTTCGGAGATCATCTGCTTATAGAGGATTTGAGCTTTTCGATCCCACAGGGTGCGATTGTCGGTGTGGTTGGTGGTAATGGAGCGGGCAAGTCCACCTTATTAAGAATGATTATGGGTACAGAGCAACCAGACTCCGGGACCATCGATAAAGGTGAGACGGTAGAGATTGCCTGGGTAGATCAAAGCCGCGATGAGCTGGACGGTGACAAAACTGTTTGGGAGCTTATTTCCGGTGGTCTGGATAATTTAACGGTCGGCGATTACGAAATGCCTTCGCGTGCCTATCTTGGTCGATTCAACTTTAAAGGCGCCGATCAGCAAAAGCGAGTGGGGGATCTCTCAGGTGGTGAGCGGGGTCGCTTGCAGCTTGCCTGGACGCTCAAACAAGGCGCAAATGTATTGCTGCTCGATGAACCTTCGAACGACCTGGATGTGGAAACACTTCGAGCACTGGAAGAGGCATTACTGGATTTTCCCGGCGCTGCGATTGTTATATCGCATGATCGGTGGTTCCTCGATCGCATAGCGACGCACATTCTCGCCTATGAGGGGGACTCTAAAGTCGAGTTTTTCGCTGGTAACTACACCGAGTACCAGGAAGATTACCAGCGCCGCACCGGTACTGACGGCAACCAGCCAAAGCGCATTCGCTACAAGAAGCTGAAGTAGCGCTGCCACATTGACTTACTGCGTCACGTCTATGGCGCTTCCGTCAGATTTATCTTCCCAAGGTACTGATCCGTCTATTGTAATGGTCAGAGTGTTACAGACCCGTTAACAATTTCCCATGCGCTTAAGCCAGAAAAATCAGTAACATATCGCCGGTTGTATTCTTCACCGCTGACTAGTCGACTCCCGCCATCCGTAATTGAACGTACGTTTTCTGCATCAATCTCCCCACAACGTCTACCTTTCATTCGTAAGGTGAAGCTTTGCCTGGGACCAACAGCAAATCTAACCATTGAGTAATGAAGGGCGACAGGTTGGTAGGAATCAATTTTCTACGTGTGAATGTTGAAGTGCTTTGTCACTAAGAAACTGATTTGTTTCCGTTGTTTAATCTGCGTCCTAACTGACGAATTTTATAATTTTGAAAATAACGTGTTTCCTGAGTGTTTGTACATCGGTATCTGCCAGGAGATGTTTCTTTGTAACGCTGGCCCGCGCCAGCCAAATTCGGATCCGCAATCTTGATTACTGTTCGGGGCATTTTTAAGCCCGCAATATTAAACTTACTTTCTCTCGCAATCATCGCTCCTCTGGTGGCGCTTGTGCCCGCTACCGAAGCATCGGCGATGGACTGCACCAGCGCAGTTATCGATCTCGATGGAGATGGTTGGGGTTATGAAAACTCCAGTTCTTGCCGTATGCCCAGCGGTCACCCGATTTGCTCTGCGACGGCAACGATTACGTCAGGTGATTGGGGTTATGAAAATGGCAGATCCTGCTTGAACACAGGTGGTGCGCCACATTGTTCAGCTGCAGCCGTGGTAACCGGTGGCGGTTGGGGCTGGGAAAATAACCAGAGTTGTCGAGTTATCGTGGCCGCGTCTGGTGCTTCATCTTCTGGCTCTGCCAACTCTGCCAACTCCGGTGCATCTGGCGCATCTTCAAGCGGCGCGTACACAGGCTCTGCTCCCTTTTGTAGCGGGAATGCACTTAACAACGGCGATGGATGGGGCTGGGAAAATAACCGGAGCTGCCGGTTCGGCAGTGGCTCATCTTCACAGTCTGCCACAACCGGTTCTGCAGCCAATGCAAGCTCTGGCAGTGCAGCTAATTCCGCTCCACAGTGTTCTGAATTTGCCGCAGATGGTGGTAACGGTTGGGGCTTTGAGTTTGGCAGATCCTGTGTCTGGAATGGCGTACAGCCGAATAACGGGCGCAACGATGTTCACGTGGCACCTGCACCAGTCACTGTCAGCGCCATTGGTTTTCAGGACGGTGATCCAATTTGTCTGACTGACGCCAGTGACGGTAACGCAGATGGCTTCGGCTATGAGAATGATCGCAGCTGTCGGGTTGTGGCGGGTCGCACAGCCACTTCCAGTAACCCGCTTCTGAACACTCGCTGGTGTCAACCATGGGCAGAAATCTCCTACGATGACTATGTTCTGCAGAACAACACCTGGAACTCCAGCGATGTCTACTCCAAC
>CAZQKJ010000386.1:0-4164 GCA_964593315.1 uncultured Granulosicoccaceae bacterium | reverse complement strand
TAGTCACCATTTGAGAGATTAGAACAGTCGCCACTTGCAGCATTACCTGCGTTTAGTGCATTTCCTGATCCCTGGCAAATTTCAGAGTTATTAGAGTCTCTTACCAGCCAGTACTGATTGTTGGGGAACTGAATGGTAGAGCCGACAGCAACCGGCAACTCTCCACTGTTACTTGAATCAGTGATCGTGACAGGTACCGCTCCCGCCCCTGTAGTGAGGTTGTGAGCAGTGTAGTTGCCAGGCATGAGATTAGTGCAGTTGCCGCTTGCTGCATTACCAGCATTTAGATCGTTGCCAGACCCCTGACACAGCTCTGTTCCGTTCGAATTTCGTACTAACCAATATTGATTGTTAGGGAACTGAATAGTGTTTCCGTTTGCCACTTGTGCGGCGGCGTCAAAGGATATTGCGAGCGACATAATAGTAATTATTTGTCCAGAGGCAATAAGAGGCTTCAATCTGTAGATCGTTGGTGTGTAAGGTAGGTTATTGTTCTTAAACATTTTTTTAATCCTTAGTGGACGGTAGTCGCAGAAGAAAAAACTGATTTATAGTCACGCATTGATGGGTTTATAATCCCATTAATGAAAGGAATATAATCCCATCATAAATTCGAGTCAAGAAATCTGTTGAGATTGATTTGGTTTGACCTGGGTTGTTTTCGGCGCGTGGACGTCGCGAGCGTGCGTAAGTCACGGCTCAGCTGTTTACGCCGCTCTGCGTTGTAGAGTTGGCAAAACCCGCACTCTTCCGATGCCTGCTAACATCTGCATGGACACTTCAGGGAATTTTTGAAAGCGGAGTGTTTGACGCAGACAATAAGGAATCAGCCAATTATTTTGATCATTGTATGGAGACTGGTAAGCCTGTTCATCGCACCGAGGATGAATTATCTAATCCCATTTGAACAAGACGCTGAGTTCCGGGATCAATAGGACGAGATTCGTGGCAATATGCAGTCTCTTATCCCAGTTAACTATGTGTCCTCGCGAGAATAATTATGAAAACACTAACCAGGAAAGTGGCTTGTCTTGTACTAGTGGGTTTGCCTGCCCTCACGTTAAGCTTTCGTGCTAATGCGCTAGATCTTTACAACGTTGATGCATTCGAATTCGCAGGAGTTCGAACTGGCATGATGGCTGATGATGCTCTTGAGAAGGTTGCAGAGTTTTATTCACTAAGCCCGGATGATTTCACAACCAATGTTTTTACTGGAAGGGTTCCCTATTTCGACTACGAAAACCCGGTGAGTAAATTTAACTACTCGGGTAGTGATGGATGGATTGTTCTCGACTTACATCCCGAGTTATTGCCTGGCGAAGAAACGGCTCATATGGTTGTTCAAGAAATACAGGTCAGTATGAGTCGACGCTATGATCGTGCGGAACGCCCAAAAATGCGTGCAGCAATGATTGAAGCATTTTCAAAAATATGGCCCACCAACTCTTTCTATCATAAACGAAGAAGAGCCCTATAAGTCTGAGTATCATTGGTGCGAGTCTGAGCCAAAAAAGGAATACGGTTGCAATCGCGACGAATCCTATGCGAAGTTCTGGTTTAGAGGTTTTGAGTTGTCGAATGGGAAAGTTCGCGAAGCTTTTTCCAAAGCAAGAGAAGCACGGAATTAAGAAGGCAGGGGAAATTTTGGGGATTTGTAAACTGCTATAAAAAAAGGCCGCATATAGCGGCCTTCAAAGAACGAATAGTAGAGTCTTCTAATTCACCGGTTGGAATGTGAATGCATTACATCCATTGGTAGTTCCCGATGAATCCTCGACTACAGCCAGGCATGCTGCAATCTCCTCAGTACCAAGCGCACCACTTTCGATCGGATTTACCTCACCGAACTCATTTATACATTGGTCTTCCAAAGGAGTATTCGGGTTGCCTACTGGCGCGCAACCAAGACTGGTTTGAAAAAATCTCAGTCCTGTAAAATCTCCTGACGTTTCACCGTTGAAGATATTGATCTCGCCGGTATCGGAGAAAAGTGAACAGAAATTTTCGTTATTATCTAACAATGAGATTTCTCCCGCTGCAACCAGTTGAATCTGTGATTCAAACGGGCAAACTACCACTGGCGGTTCTGCATCCGGACCTTTTGCCAAACAATCTTCAAGATCAGCTCTGAATTGGTCTCCAATCTCGTGAAACTTTACGCGATTCTTATAACCGGTTTTAACTTTAATAGTGCCTTCCAATAGGCTGCCAGGAAATTTGTCCAGATCAGTGAACAATCTTAGGCTGTCGCCTTTTCTTGTGCTCCATCTTTTTATGATGTTGCCACTGGCATCGCGTTGGGTGATTCTTCTAATATTTCTGTTGGTTTTCAGGCTTACTTTGCAAGTGTCATGATCGATACTGTAATTAAGGCGAGTGTTTTCCAAGCGTACGAAATCGCCCGAATCGCCAGCGTTCACGGTTGGTGCCAGTGTAGTCATTGCCAGTGCTACAACAGATGTTGCGAGTAACTTCTTCATTCCGGGTTCCACAGATCTTATAAGAAGTGGCCACGGTATCCGGTATCCGGTTTCCTGCATCCATTCTGAGACACTTATTGCAAATAGCTGTCTTCAGTAATTGCCAAGACCGTTGCAGTAGAAAATGGAATCAGATCGTGTTCGGATTTGTCAATGGACGACCTCTGTTGATCTTATCAGTGGCTTGTCTGCCAACAAATAGAAACAGGATCCGTAATGCCCATAATGCAAAGAGAAGATCAATAGAGCCAGCGCCCGAACCTGGCGATTCATTGAAGCCGGGATTGTCCGATTCTGAAGCATTTGTCGCAGTGTCAGGCTGCTCAACATCATCCGCGTCACTTGCATCATCAGTGGAGTTGTCTATGGTGCCGGTGGAGTTCTCGATTCCGTCACTGGAATTGTCCGTGCCAGTAGATAAATTCTCAGTGTCTTCAATAGGACTATCGGTTGCTATTGGGGCTTCTGTATCGTTGTCGATATTACTTTCCGTTCCAACCGTAGTTTCATCGTCTGCCGTTTCCACTACTAGTTCATAGGCTCCGATATCACAATCATTACCCTGCGGACGTGTAATGCCTCTTTGATCTTTTGAAAGAGCCCCGTCTCCACAATTACCTGCATCAATGGCATCGCTGCCAGGTTGAAGAGCGTGCGTTTTTCCAGGCCCACCATTATCAGCCAGCACAAGCAATCCGGGATTGCCAAAAGGTAGATCTGTCTGTTGCGGATCACCACAAGTGCCATCAGTGTTTAGGTTATGACCGAGCGACTGTACTGATGATGTTCCACTGCATTCCCTGCCACCTTCTACACCATTGATGATGGAATTAGAAATAGTGAGTTCGCCTGAGTTACCGAGTTGATTATTGCCTGCCCCCGGATGGGTATTGTTAGCGATGGTGCTGGTAGTTATCTGCATCAACCCTGTGTTGCTGATTGCTCCGGCAAAGTTTGCATCGTTTAAGCCAAAACCCGATTCGTTACCGCTGACCGTGCTATTGATAATCTCCGCAAATCCTGAGTTCACTACAATCCCGCTATCGACGTCGTTGTCAGTAATACTGGTGCCGCCGACTCTGAGTGCGCCGTTGTTTTCAATAAGGCTCTGATCACCAAAATTGTTGTCGATGTTTGAATCAAAGATCTCCAGTGTTCCATTGTTAAGAAAGAGGCTGCCGCTATCTGAAACGGTACAGTTGAATAGCTTAATGGTGGAAATGGCAGCATTGTTAATCGACCAGACATTATTGGTGCCCAAGCCGTCGATACTGCATTGCGTAAGTTCTATCTGACCCGCGTTTGAGATCACTGGGCCGCCACTGGCAATGTGATCTTCAATCATCACATTGGTGCCGATCACCACGCCGGTATTTGTTAGCACCGAATCAAAATTAACGCTGTTTCTAAACTGACGGAAATTGCGCAGGTTGAGAGTTCCGTGGTTCAGAATTGTGCTGCTACTACCCCGGTTGCCAGTGACCTCTACATTTTCTATGCTGATTTCACCCAGGTTGAATATTGCCGCACCAGAGCTGAAATTGCCGTTCCATAGGTCGATACCACTTATCTCCACAGCAACACCGGGAAGCACGCGTAACAATCGGTTAAAGCCTGCAGCCTCTAACACCAGATGGGTAGAGGTATTGATCCTGGTATCTTTAGTTATTGTTATCTCTGGTAC
>CAZQKJ010000385.1:0-4169 GCA_964593315.1 uncultured Granulosicoccaceae bacterium | reverse complement strand
CATATAGACAATATAAAGACTGTTATAGTTCCGGTAACCTGTACGCCGACAAACCACAGTGAGCTTGTAGCGCCTTCATAAACTTGGGATAAAAATGCGATCGAACCAAGTACCGACCAGATCAGCCAGGACGCTCGTTGCGGGCGGGTTCGGCCTTTTGCTGTGTCAATAATATAGGGGACGTACGAAAAAGTACTGAGTACGGCTGAGGTCAGACCCAGGAATAACAAAGAATGATCGGCAAAGAAAAATTCGACTAACGATTCCATTCACAATTCCCCTTTGCAAACAGTTGCTCGCTGTGTTGTGCTACTGCATCCATGTCGCTATCCATATGGTGTGGGCGGCATCCCTTCCTGGGCGCCGAGTTTTGAGCCAGACTAATCCCGAAATAGTTAAACGAAAGGGGTGGTCACTTGATTGGGTAAAAAGCGGATTCAGTGTGTTTCAAGCACACTCTGTGGCGGGCGGAAAGGGCTGCTGAGCCTTCCTATATCTAAGTACAATGATTCTGAACAATCCTCCAATAGAAATAGCAATCCATGCTACCTGTATCAGAACGGAGGCTAGATTGAACTGATGTACAAGACTGATCAGTACCAGCGACGCTGCGATCAGGTTCATCAGTATATATGTGTAACTGTGACCCGAGATTCTGCCACTCTGGAGTGAGGCATAAGATGCCATGTAAAACATAAAACCTGTGATGCCCAAGACCTCAAAAACTGGCTCGGGTACATGCGTGAGTGCGGACATTTCCATTCCTTGTAAATAACGCCACTTCCGTGCGGCAACACTGAATCTCTCATCCAGCGCCGGGAAATTCTGGGCAATTCGGCATCAATGCGGTATCGTACGTGAGGATGGCGATCTCCTCCTTTTGGAGGAGTGGAAATAAAAGCGACTGAATGCAAAGGAATGGATTCGGAATGAAAATTTTACTGGTCGATGATCATGCGATGTTTGCAGACAGTATCCGGCTACTATTTAAAATAGGGTTTCGCGTCACTACTGTTACCAGCGGTGCAGATGCGTTGATGCGTATTGCAGGCGAGCGTCCAGACACTGTGTTGCTGGAGCAGGCTCTTCCGGACATCGATGGCATTACATTACTTAAGTTTATACGTGCATTGCCTGACCCGCCTGCGGTGTTGTTTCTAAGCGGTAACGATGATCCTGAACTTATTGCTAAAGCCAGAGAAGCGGGTGCCGTTGGGTATCTGCATAAGTCACTTAAAGCACAAGCACTTCTCGATGCAGTAGAGAAAGTAAAACAAGGCTACAACGTGTGGCCGGCGGATAACAGTCAATCGCAAGCCGCGATCTTAACAGAGCAACAGAGTCAATCCGTTAACCGACAGCTTGTCAAAGAGCTCGGCATCACTGAAAGGCAGCTAGACGTACTCAGGCTGATGGTATCGGGTTTGCCGAATAAGGTCATAGCCAAAAACCTTGGAATCGCCGAGTCAACAGTAAAGACCCATGTAAGATCCTTGTTTTGTGCGTTGAAGGTCTCAAACAGGATGGCCTGCCACAATAAAGCGAGAGAGCTCGGTATTTTGCTGGATAGGTAGAACAGTAATGCCAATTGTAAAGCAGATGAGTGGCTTAGTTTTAGATTAAGACTAATTTTCAATGTACCGTAGTTGCGTTTTTCAAGCCATAAAATCAATTTGCGCACAGGCATCAGCACACCAGGTACACTTGGGATACGTTACTTTGAGATGTAGCCTGGTGCCACATTAACTTTTGATAGTTATCAAAAATATCCTAACTGCAGTACCAGCTCACAGTGCCTTTGGAAAACTACCTCTAGCTTCTTTGTTGTGAGCCTTTACTTTTCAGTGAGATTGCTATCATAGGTAAAGATCGTGTTTCACCGTCCCTGGGTGACGCGGTGTAAGGATGTGTCAGGTGTTCTTACCTTTACCGTTGAAGTGGCCAACAGTGCGCCGGTATTAGCTGATATTACTATTGTACAAACTCAGCCTACAGCCAAAGACTTTCTGGAATCATCGCATTCGCCAGCTGAAGATGCGGACGGAGATTCACTACAAAGTGTCTACACATGGAGAATCAACGGTACTCCGCTGGACTACAACGATGTCTTCCTGCCGCAAGGTGTTGCAGTACGCGGTGATACAGTGGCGGTAGAGCTAGAGGTTACTGATGGCACCCATACTGTCAGTGTGAGATCGCCTGAAGTTGAAATAGCTAACTCCGCGCCGGCATTGAGCTCGGTAAACATATTGCCATTAGATGCAACCGTGCATGATGAACTGGTGGCGTCTTTGTCGGATCCTGAAGTTGCAGATGGTGATGATATTGAACTTGCATACACCTGGTCTTTAAACGATCAAATACTACCTGATCAAACTGACGGTAGCCTTCCCGCTGGAATCGCAAAGCATCAGGACCGTGTATCTGTTTTGGTCACACTTTCAGAAGCAGTAGTGAGTACTGATTTCGGACCGATAGAAGCGGTGATCCAGGATGCGCCCTCAATATTCGATGATACTGCAGTTCCGGAATTATTAACCTATGGTGTACCCGTCAGTTTCACTGTGCAATTCTATAATCCGGACGGCACAGCGGTTGAGACTACTCTGCTCAGCGCACCGCAGGGTTTAATCTATGATGCCGAGACAGATACGGTCGAGTGGACACCGACCATTAGCCAGTATTGATGATCAGCAACTTTTGATGGCAACCTCAACACCTCTCGGGCGTAGTTTTTTCTCAAGCCTTGAGCTACATAATATCCATCTCTATTCGCAAAAGGAGTCTGTTGCGTAAAGCGATGTATTGAAATTGTACACCGCAGGAGTGTTCTTTATAGCTTAATACGGTGTCCAAAAAGATACTGATAGTGTTCCAGACATTCAGTGTATACAGCTCCTACTCTGTCTGGCACATCGCCAATCTCTTTGTATTGTCGAACCTGTGGTTTGAGTCCGCTGGAGTTACGAAGATTGGCGTGAAATGAACCACCATCCCACCAGCTGACTTCATCTCTGGCACCGGGCTCCCAGCTTAGTGCTTCCTCAATAAAGGGAATACCCACAGATTCGCACCAGCGTTTGATGATGGCATGTGGTTCTGCCAGCAGGTCATCACTGTCAATGACAGGTGGTGGTTCTCCACTGGATTTCCAGAGCTTATCAAAAAGCTCCCGTTGCTCTTTGAACCCGACCTCACGTGGATGAAAATCAGGCCACTTATCAAACATTGATGTGATGGTTTTGGCTGGATGCCTGATTAAAAAGGAGTGGTTAAAATGACTGAGTAATTCGTTTGTCCACAGGTGGCTGATGTAGTGAGGGAAATCCTTGATGAATACTGATTCGGCAGTGGCGAGATCCAGTAGTTTTTCAGTGACGCTTTCGAGCGTGAGTCCGGGGGTGCGCACAGAGTCTGCGCGGAGTCTCGGCCACATGGGATTTTCACCCTGATACCAGGCTTCACCATAGGGCTCATGAAGACAGTGTAGATCACCGCGCTGGCGCATCATCCATTCAAAGGCCGTGGATGTTGAACGCGGTACCGCCCACAGTGCAAGTATTTTATTCATCCGTTTTCAACGTGGATAGTAGTGTTCCCTGCTGTGTGACCGGAGCGATTCCGAGGGATTTGAATAGTCGCCAGTGCAGAGCGTTATCATGTGTGATGAGCGGTGCGTTAAGCATTGACTCAAGCATCACTTCCAGTGACACAAATCGTTGAGCTAATCCGTCACTGTGTCTTCTGAAATTGCACATTCCAGCGGCAAGATAAGCGTCTGCATTAGGTGCTTTATCGGCAACATAGGCCATTGATTTCTCAGCAAGATCACCGTCGAAACACCAGATCTGTGCATTGCACTCCTCCTGAGTGGCTATGAACCCCTGATCGACAAAATTACCGGCCCACAAAACATCAAAGCCGGCTTCTTTTAAAAAGTTTGCAGTGCCCGCCCACCAATCAGGCCAGTGGTAGACGCCGTTTAGCGCTACTTTCTCAACATTCAATTCGCGCAGCGCTTCTACCATTGCATAGCCTGCCATATGAAAAGGGGTTTGATATTTATCTGACAGGTTTTCGCAGTGTTGTCTGATACCTTCAACGCCAAGTCCGCTGGCGTGGACCCAGTTTGATCCTACCTGGCCACACACATCAACACCGTTATTGGC
>CAZQKJ010000384.1:0-4170 GCA_964593315.1 uncultured Granulosicoccaceae bacterium | reverse complement strand
AGCAGTAACCGAATATGCATTGAATGGTGCAACTGAATTTTCTGCTGTGGTAGGTTTCCTCGAAGCCACCAATAACCGGAGCAGCATTGACAAGTGGATCACCTTGACTGGATTCAAACGCACCGATATCCGGGCCGTTCGGGTCTATGCCAACACTACCAGGGAGTAGTGCATGAGTCTCTACAGGTCCGCCGTTGTCTGCCAACGGACCCAATAATAATCCTGTTTGATCCAATAGATCACTTGTTTGGTAATTTGTTGTGCTAGCGGAATCGCCAAAATCATCGCCAATAATGTTACTACCTTGAGAACTTACGATGCCGCCTATTTCAACAGGACTCATTCCGTTGTTGCCAGCGATAATAGAATTCTCAATAGAGACTGTGCCAGATGATCTAAAGATTCCGCCACCGCCAAGGGTCGATGTATTGTTAGCAATGGTTGAGTTGACGAAAGAGGTTGATCCGCCATGAGTGTCCAGGCCACCTGCTTCACCACCACTTTGGTTGCCAGATATAGTAACGTTTGTGAACTGGTGTGAGCCGCCACTGACATGAATTGCGCCGCCATCCTGACCGGCAGAGTTCCCGTTGATGGTTGTGCTATTAATAATAGATTGAGCGGAATTTGAGTTGAGTCCAATACCGCCGCCGGTGGTAGTGGCCGAGTTACCGGTAATAGTTGAGTTGGTTATAGTCAGATTGCCCTGACTCGCGATGCCACCGAATTTGGTCAGGCTATCGTTGCCAGAAACAACTACTGAGTTCAGCTCAAGTGTACCGAGCGCTGATAGTTGAATACCAGCTCCACCAGATGACTCAGAAGTCATACCACCTTGAACCGTCACGTCGCTGATAGAGACTGTATGGCTGTGAATATGAAATACACGGTCAATCCCTTGTCCATCGATAACAGTACTGCCGTCACCAGCCCCGATAATTGTGAGATCGGTGTTTATATCTAAATCACCTGCAAAGTTGCCGGTGCCGGCAATCGATAGTGTATGTGTGCCTGGGCCAAGGATGATCGTGTCGGCGGTAGCGTCTCTGTTGGCTGCAATTATGGCTTCACGAAGTGATATTCCATCGTCGCCAGGGTTGGCTTGCAGAGCGGCTATGCTACTGGTCGTGCCGTTGACCACATCATCAAGAGATGTGACGGTTATTGATGCAAGTGTGCCCATCCAGTCCTGCTGGATGGTCCGCGAGAAAGCCAGATCGGTTTCGACCGTGCCGACAATATATTCAAAATCCCAGTTGCCCCCAAGTACCGTATTGCCCGTAAGATCGTTGCTGGAAGCGATATCGGCACCAGTCCATTGACTGATCTGATCGACAAACTGTTGACCCTTCCCGGTTTGTGCGATATCGCAACCGTATAAAAGAATGTCAGCATCAAGAGATAATCCGGATCCCCAACTTGAGAACTCGTTCTCGTATTGATGAAGGTTCCCGCTATCGAGCCGTGTTGACCCAAGTTGCAATTGGGCATCGTTACCATGCGTTATAATGTGCACGGCGTCGTAGGTTTGATCGCTTTGCTCAGACAGGGCAGATGTGATGGCGTCTATTCCATCTGAGCCATCATCCAGGTAGATGATGTTGAAGTCTGTGTCTGATTGGCTGTTGTTGATCAGATCCTGAAGCAGAATTTCGCTGTCGTCGACTCTCGCGTCGATGAAAATCAATTGATGCGGAGGACCATTGTCCAATTGGTAGTTGGTGATATCAATCGATAATTGTTCGTCGGGTATTTGTGGTGAGCTATCTCTGCTTCCGGCTTCGTTAGTGTTAACCAAGTCACCAATTTGATGCAGCACTTCGCGGTGTTCTATCGAGTGAGCGTGAGCCTTGTCATCAACCACAGACAATCCCGATTGAGCAATGGTTGCCAATCGATTTTGTTGTTCCAGTGAATGGTCAGGTGTGAGATCCAGCGCGAGTGACGCCGAGAACACATCCGCCGAGAACAGGGTTCTCGGTTCCAAAGGTTCGACAATGATATTGCAGCGTCTTCCATGATCAGCTGTTTTGTTGCGATTTTTTTTCAAAAAAGCGCGGCCTGTTTTTCATTTTAATGGTGTGGCTCTAGATATTAGATCGACATTTCCATATGCTTCTTTACCTAATATTTGATTCGTTTCAATGTGTTAACTGCTATTGCCCAAGCTGTTTCTCAATGACCAATTTGTGATCTTGATAACACTGAATGTTTGATAAGCGTGGCTTTGGCCGGCAAAGACTGTGAATTTGTAAGGCAGACGCACACAGTCCGCAGTGACGTTCGGTTGGCGTTCTGTTACTTTGCCTTTCCTGCAGGTTCCGTGGAATTGAATATGTGGTTTGGAGAGTTATCTACGCAGGAGTGCGAACACTGCATTCTGGCGCATAGCATTCGTACTGATAAACGTAGAATATCTAAAGGCACCGTACTTGATCAGGCGACTATCGATGAGTTGCTTTCAGCGGGCTATGATGAGTTGACCGTGGCCAGGCTTGATGACACCGATGTGGGTGAGAATGTAGCCGCCAGACAGTTAGCTGACGTGCTATCGGACAACACTATTCGGGCTGAACGGGCACATACCGGCAGAGTCAACTTGTATGCTGAGTTTGATGGGCTGCTAACCTATGATACTGCTGCAGTTATTGCGGCGAATAGTGTGAGTCCGGATATTACCTTGTCTGTATTAGCGCCTGATCAATGGGTTTTGGCGGGTCGTATGATCGCATCGGTGAAAATTATCCCTTATGCAGTGCCGCTTGAAGACCTGGATCAAGTTATTACCAGTCTCAATATATCTGCTTGCGTGGTGCATCGGCCACACCCCTCTAACGTAGTTTTAATTCAAAGCAGACTACCATCGGTAAAGGCTGCAACACTGGATAAAACCAGAAGTGTTACCGAGCAAAGAGTGCAGTCTCGATCATCAGAATTAGTGGCAGAGCTGCGTTGTGAACATACCTTGGCAGGTGTTTCTGATAGTTTGGCAACTGCGATAGAAAAGTCGCCAGACATTATTCTTATTGTAGGTGCGTCTGCCATTAGTGACTACCGAGATGTACTACCAGCGTCAGTGAGGCAATGTGGTGGCACAGTGCAGCGGGTAGGTTTGCCTGTTGACCCGGGTAACCTGTTAATGCTCGGCGATCTCAACGGTGTTCCAGTGCTTGGTTTGCCAGGGTGCGCAAGATCGCCGAAGCACAATGGGGTTGATCTGTTGCTTGATCGAATCGTTGTCGGTTTATCTATTGATGATCAGTGGCTAAATCGATTATGCATCGGTGGACTGTTAGGAGAAGTCCATGATAGGCCGCAACCGCGCGTTACAACAGGAGAAAGCAAGGGGGTTGCCGCTCTGATTCTCGCAGCGGGATCATCGCGCAGGTCAGGTAGTACGAATAAATTATTACATCATTATTGTGGCAAACCGATGGTTTGTTCAGTCGTTGAAAGTGTCACTGGTAGTGCTGTAGTTGATAGTCTGATAGTCACTGGTCATCAGTCAGAACGGGTCGTGCAGGCGGTTGAATCCTACG
Organism: uncultured Granulosicoccaceae bacterium; assembly: GCA_964593315.1. Lineage (GTDB taxonomy): Bacteria > Pseudomonadota > Gammaproteobacteria > Granulosicoccales > Granulosicoccaceae. The sequence goes on along the minus strand of CAZQKJ010000384.1, from coordinate 631 downwards.
GAGTGAATACCTGTCATTGTGCAGGATTTATGAATGGTATGGCACATTCTATTGCAACTGGGCTATCACAATTGCAGTCTTATGATGCTGTGCTTGTGTGTTTAGGTGATATGCCTCATATCAGTAGTTCCATTATAGATCTTATTATCTCAGCTTCGTCTGACAGTTTGACCGACAAAATTATAGTGCCGGTACATCAGGGTCGACGTGGTAATCCAGTGATGATCGGGCGCGCATTTTTTGATTCTTTGTTGCAGAATGAAGGTGACAGCGGAGCGCGAAATTTAATTAAGATGTATCCGGAGCAGGTTGTAGAAGTAGACGTTGGCAGTGATGCGATTTTTCTCGATTACGATACAGAAGATGCCCTGAAAGATTTGGATAACTCTTAATGCGTTTACAGTGTGTTGTTCTATTGATCTGGCTGTTTTTCCAGTCATCTGTTGTTCACGCAGATAGCTTCAGGATTGCAGCGGCTTCATCACTGCAGTTCGTACTTCAGGATATCATTGAGGAATATCGTGCAAAGACCAACCGATCAGCACCGAAGATTGTTTATGGGTCGTCGGGTAATCTCTATCGGCAAATTGAGCAAGGGGCTCCCTACGATCTCTTTTTCTCGGCCCGTGAT
>CAZQKJ010000383.1:0-4176 GCA_964593315.1 uncultured Granulosicoccaceae bacterium | reverse complement strand
GTATCGGCAACGGTGGGGTGAGTGCTGCCTGACCCTTGTTCCAGTACCTGGTACTGCAAGCCGGACGCGGTGGTTTGCACTCCGTCTTCGGTGCTGTTTTTATCAAGAAAAGCCTGGCCTGCGGCGATATTTTCGGTGGCCTTGCCTTTGTTCAAAAACTGCTTCGCAAAGTACAGTACTGCGGCTGCCGCAATCAGTATCAGAACGTATTTCATGGAGATATCTTCTGCGCTTATGTGGGGAGCCAAGAGTAGCGAATTTCGACAGAGAAGGGGAGTTAGTTGACATTGCCTGCGGAGGGTTTTCGAGGCGCAGAAATTTGAGAGAATTGCCACGCCTTCCTGCTGGTTGTGATGTTAATTAAAGTCGCGACCGACATCTTCGGCTGCGGCTCGTTGACAGGGTTATTAGCATATAGAATACTCGGGGTTCTAAGAGCGAATAGACGCTTTTTATTGGAGAGAGCAAACATGATTTTAATGCGAAAAACCGCCGCCGCGGTGACCCTGGCGGCCGCTGCAATGCTGCTAAATAGCCCTGCGTCGGCACAGAGTGTCTGCGGGACTCACTCGTCTCTGGGCGAGCTTGGCAAGTTTGAGGGTGAGGTCATCACCATCATGGGTTCAATGGAGGGCAAAGACGAGGAGATGCTCACCAATACTGTCGGCTGTTTCGAAGAGGCAACCGGTGCGGTAGTCAAGTACTCCGGGTCTCGTGATTTCGCGGCACTTATCGTTGCAGATTTGCGTTCCAACAACGCACCTAATATTGCCATTTTCCCGCAGCCGGGGCTTGCAGCCGATATGGCAGAAGAGGGGCATTTGACCGAGATTGGACAAGAGTCTGCAGACTGGATGGCTGAAAACTATGGTGCGGGTCCGTCATGGGTAGCGCTCGGTACTTACGCAGATAAAGACGGCAAAGAAGGATTCTATGGTTTTCCTTTCAAAAAGGATTTGAAATCACTCGTCTGGTACTCACCAGAGCAGTTCGAAGATAACGGTTATGAAATTCCGGACACGATGGAAGGTTTGATTGAACTGTCTGATCAGATGGTTGAAGACGGAAACACACCATGGTGTATTGGTGTCGAGTCTGGTAACGCAACGGGCTGGACTGCGACAGACTGGATGGAAGATCTGATGCTTCGCACGACATCTCCTGAGAACTACGACAAATGGGTATCGAATGAACTCCCGTTCAACAGTCCTGAAGTGCTCAGAGCAATGGAAGTGTATGGTCAGTTCTCTCGCAATGACGACTACGTAGCCGGTGGTGCATCTTCAGTTGCAACCACGTTCTTCGGTGATGCACCCAAAGGCCTGTTCTCAAGCCCGGCTTCATGCATGATGCATCGTCAGGCGTCTTTCATTCCTGCTTTCTTCCCTAACAAGGGTGAAGAAGTAGCCAGCGGTGAAGCGGACTTTTTCTACTTCCCGCCGTATGCAGAAGCAGAGCTTGGCAACCCGGTGCTGGGTGCCGGTACGATCTGGACGATGACCAAGGACAGCCCTGCAACCCGTGCTTTCTTTGAGTTCATGAAAGAGCCTGCAGCGCACGAAGCCTGGATGCAGCAAGGCACATTCCTGACTGCGCACAAAGGCGCTAATCTGGATGCCTACGCCACACCGGCACTGCGCAAGCAAGGCGAGATCTTAACAAGCGCTACCACCTTCCGCTTCGATGCATCTGACCTGATGCCTGGTGCAATTGGCGCTGGTGCATTCTGGTCTGAAATGACTGCATTTGCGAATGGTCAGGACGCAAAGACCACCGCTGACAACATCCAGTCAGCTTGGGATGCTATTAAGTAGTACTGCAACAAGGTTATTGCAGTGAGATTCGATGCATAGAATCTCTCATCATTGAAGGCGCGCGCTTTATTTATCTATTTAGGGCGCGCGCCTTTTCCTTTTCCAGGTCTTCAGGTTCAAAAATACCATGAGTTCACTCAGACCAACTATCGCTGGTAATGGTCTGGCCATCGCGCTCACTATCATTTTTGTTTTACCGATTACCGGTGTTCTGGCCTATATCATTACCTCTCCAGTAGATAGCTGGATGACTCAACTGGGCACCTGGTTGCATGAGTCTCGTGGCTGGTCGTTTTCAGTATTTGATACGCAACAACGGTTTGGAAAAATCGGTTTTGCTATTCGTTCTATCTTTATTGCGCTCGGGCTTTCATTTTTATATTTCTGGCTAACCAACTGGCTCAATCAAGGGTTGGCTCGATACACATCCAAAGGATCCAGCGGACGGGAAGCTACTATTCTTGAAGCCATACAGCCGTGGATTTTTGTCGGCCCCGCTATCGTGTTGTTGTTACTGTTTTTGTTTATACCCGCTTTTTCTACGCTCAGTTTGTCGTTCCAGGAAGCAGATGGGGCGAGAACCGTACGCAATTATGCGTTTCTGTGGGATCAAAGTGCTCTCGGGTATACGCAGTTTCGCTACGCCATGCGCAACAGTGTTATGTGGTTGGTGCTGGTGCCGGCGGTCTGTATTTCATTGGGTCTTCTGATCGCGGTTCTTGCTGACTCTACCCGGTGGGGAATCGTTGCCAAAACACTTATTTTTGTACCCATGGCCATCTCTTTTGTGGGGGCTGCAGTGATATGGCGGAATATTTTTGCGGGCGGTGGTATTCAACCACAGGAAGCCATAAACGGGCTCACACCTTCGTACCAGATTGGCTTGCTGAAGTCATTGCTTGGGCATACCGCCGCTTACAATGAGCCGCTATACAGCCTTAAATTTTGGGGCAACTTTTTCCTGATGTGGATACTGGTCTGGGTGCAAACCGGTTTTGCCATGGTGATTTTCTCGGCCGCCCTTCGCGGTGTGTCTGAAGATACGATTGAGGCTGCAAAGATTGACGGCGCTAATCCCTTTCAGTTGTTTTTTCGAATCAAGCTGCCGCAGATTTATTCAACGGTAGTGGTGGTCTGGACCACGCTGGTTATTCTTGTGCTTAAAATGTTTGATATCCCCTATGCACTATCTGCGAACGATGACGACAAACTGCTACTTGCCACCATGATGGAGAACGCCCGCAATAACTGGTCGGTAGGCGGTGATAATGTTGAGAATCTCTTTGCGGCCATCGCAGTCATGTTGATGGTAACGGTTATCCCTAACATGATCTTCAATGCGCGACGAATACGGCGAGAACAGAAGGAGCTCGGTCACTAGACCGAGGTAGGTAACCAATGACTCGTACTCTGAAGCATATAGTTCTGGCGTTGATTGTATTCATCTGGGTGGTGCCCTTTATAGCACTGGTCACGACCTCGCTACGCTCCGAAACTGCATCAAAAACTTCCGGATTCTGGACGGCCTTTACCCCAACAGAATTGGGCCATCGTTTCAGTACCCATGACAAAGACCAGAAAGAACCCTTTGTCACAATGAGTGGCAACATTTTTGAGCGTATTAACGGTGATCGCGAAAGTTATAAAGTCAGTGGTGATGTTGAGTCAATACTGTTTAAGGGTCGCGTGCCTGATCCGGATAAACCAGACAAGACCAAGCTAATCCGTAAACTGATTTTTGCGGGTGAAGTGATGGATGTGCGCGATGGGGAGTTTGTATTTCAATCAAACGGTGATTTTACCTGGACCTTTCCGGAGGACACAGCGCCTAAACCCAAAAATCTCGACACTTTCATTAATCAGAATCCGGTCTTTGGAACAGACGCCTACATTGAAGTGTTGTTCGAGAATAAAAATGTTCCCAATGCGCTTATCTCCTCTTTTATTGTCACCATTCCGGCAACAATCATCCCGATCACTATTGCAGCATTTGCAGCTTACGCCTTTGCATGGATGCGTTTCCCAGGGCGTGACTGGTTGTTTGTGCTGGTGGTGTCGTTAATGGTGGTGCCAACACAGCTGGCATTTTTACCGGTGTTGCAGGGTTTCAGTGGTATCGCTTCGTGGGCTACTTCACTCAATGCCTGGCTGACTGATTGTGAGGCCACCAGAACCTGCCAGGTTGCCTCTAAATCCTTTGCGAGTTTATGGGTTACTCACACAGCTTTCGGTCTGCCACTGGCCATATATCTTTTGCGAAATTATATCGTCGGGCTGCCCAAAGAGTTATTGGAAAGCGCGCGCGTGGATGGCGCCAGCCATTTGCAAATATTTACCCGAATGATTATTCCGCTGTCTGTAC
>CAZQKJ010000382.1:0-4188 GCA_964593315.1 uncultured Granulosicoccaceae bacterium | reverse complement strand
ATCTTCCAGTCGTATGCCTTGTGCCGAACTGAATATCAGGTTCTCTTTATTGGCAAGGGCTATGTCTGCGTAACGTGTCAGACTCCAGAAGCCTCTTGTTTCCTGGTCACCCTCTGTCCAGCAAACAGGATCTTCGCGACGCAAACGTTCGAAGGTTTTGTGTGGAACACCGCTGGAAAAACTATCATGATCCAACAGGTTAAGATTGCCATTATCATGCATGGACTGAGACACCTTTGAAAAAATTGGTTGACCAGGTGCCGAATACGTGTCCGTGTTGTTCAAGCTCCATGCTCTGCCACGCTCGACTGACATCATCGGCTGGCATTTTCTTTTCCGTAAATCTGAGTACACAAGCCATAAACTCGTGTGAGAATTCCGGATGTGCCTGAGTGGTAAATATATGATCACCTTTGGCAAAGCTTGCGATCTTGCAGTTATCGCTTGAGCCTAATAGTTCGCAACCCTCGGGCAACTCAACTACCTGATCCTCATGAAATACATACATGGGTAATGAATCTACTGCAGGTGTCATCCACTGACGAGTGTGGTGGAACCGGGTATTTTCTATCCCCACGTTGTATCCGTTGTTTGAGCGTTCTACCTTTCCGCCTAAAGCCCGCGCAATTGCCTGATGCCCAAAGCATGCCCCCATTAACGGCTTACGTGCGGCATCACAACGCTTAATAAAATCTGTCAGTGCATCGGTAAATATGTGCTTGTCCAATACGCTCAGAGGGCTGCCGGTAATCATAAAGGCATCCTGCTCTTCGAGAGTTTCAGGCAGCTCACCACCGATTGTCATGTAAACCTGATACTGAAAGCGATCGTCCTGCGCATCAAACAGATCACGAAAACGGTGTGCGTCATCAGGAAAGGCATCACCAACCTCAACTGATTTGTCGTGGTTGGTCTGTAATATGCCAAGCTTTATACGTTTCATCATTCAAATCTGTTAATAGAGTGGCCGAACTGTCCGACCACTCTTTTGTCAGTTACTTCGCAAGGATAGCTTCAAGCTCCGCTGACTTCTCACGCGATGTAACATAGATCCGACCATAGAACCATCATTAGGACCGTTCAATACTTCAAGCGCACCAGGAAACGGACCATCACCACCGCCAGGCTTGTTCACCACTGAAGTGGAAACACCTGTTTGCGTTTCCATTTCCTTGGCGATCATTCGAGTGAGAATATCTTCAAAGTCACCGGGAGGCCATGGAACAACAAACTGTACCGGTGAGTCAGGATACTCTGCCGCTGCGGGTTGAATACCAGCCACCAGCACCGATGCTGTTAATGCAGCAACGGTTGCTATTATTTTTAGCTTGGTTTTTAACATAGTAACTCCTCTGTGTTGAGCGGTCATGATTGATAACTCTCGCGTCGATTAGTAATCGACGTCCAAATGATGAATCCTATGACCATAAGGATCACGACGAAAAGTGTGCCCGATACCGGACGGTTGATTAAATCCACGGCAGTTTTTATTTGCCCTGAGCCTGCTGTCAGTCGTTCTAAAATAATTGAACCTAACACAAGACCCAACACGATGGGTACAAGCGGCCAGTCAAGGCGGCGGAATATGTAGCCAATGTAGCCGAATATAACAGCAAAAACGCAATCTGCCAGGCTGTTGCGAATTGAGTATACGCCCACAAAAGACAACAGCATAATGAACGCACCCAGGAATCGGTTGGGAATGTAGATCATCTTTGCGATGTATTTGGTTGTGAATAGCAAAGTCACCAGTACCAATACATTTATAACAAGCAGTGCGGTAAATAAACTGAACAGAAAGTCGGGGTTGTTCTCGAAAATATCCGGTCCGGGCTTAATGCCCGCGTCAAAAAATACCACCATCATCATTGCGGTCAGTGCTTCACCCGGGACACCGAGCGCTAACAATGGAATCATGGCAGAGGCCGGAACCGCATTGTTTGATGTTTCAGAAGCGATTAAGCCATCATCTGCACCGTGGCCGAATTTCGCGGGCTCTTTAGACATGGCGCGCGCAGTTGAGTAACTAAAAAACTGCGCGACGAACTCTCCGACACCCGGGATAATACCCATCATTGTGCCGTAGCAGGCCGAGATGACAGTGGTGAGTTTTCGGCCAAGCAGCGTTTTAAACCCTTGCCACATACCACCAGAGAAGCGCGCCTCTGGCGGATCATCATCTTTACCCACCATTAAATTCAGTGCCTGACTGAGCGCGAAAATACCGACAATCACCACAATCAGGTTAAAGCCTGAATACAGATATTCTATATCAAAGGTGAACCGGTCTATTTTACGCGTGGTCTGGCGACCTACCATGGCGATTAAAAAGCCAAACCCGTACAACATAGCGGCAATACCCATGGTTTGGCGGTGCGCGGCAATGAGTAATACGCTCCCTAAAACCGCTGCCATCAGAATATCCCGCTGACCAAACAGTGCACCCAGATCTCGCAGGTAAGGCCCAAAGGCAAATAACGCTGTGATCGCTACCAGAATTGAAAAACAACCGCCGATAAACGAGCTCGAATAGGCAATCGACAGCGCCCTGGATGCCTCACCGCGACGCGTCATAGCGTAGCCATCGTAGGTGGTTAAGGCGTTGACCGGTGTGCCGGGTGTGTTGATAAGTATGGCGGGTATCGCACCACCATACATAGACGATCCATACACACCTAGCAGCAATACCAGACTGACCAAATCATCAAGAAAAACCGTGGCCGGCAAAAGGATGGCAATGGCAATGGCAGGTCCAATGCCGGGTACCGCACCAATTAACAAACCACCCACGGATCCGATAACTATAGCCAGCAATACTGATGGAACCATCAGGTTATTAAGGCCAAGTAAGAATGATTCCATTGCGCTCATAGGCTGTTAGAAGTAAGTCAGCATGAATGCCCGAAGGGCCGTTGGAAGTTGATCGTAAAGCCAGATCGAAACCGGTGTTTTTATTTGCAGGAGGGTTCTAAAAATAATAACAGTGATAAAACTGCAAACCAGACCGCGCAGCAACCAAAGCGGGCTTCTATAACCCAGGCGCCAGGTTAGCCAGGTGCCTGTTAGCAGAGTCGATAACAAATACCCGAGTACCGGCACCATTAAGGTGTAGGCGATAAAGTACAGTACAAACTCGAGTGCTGCGACATACTTTGTCAGTTCAAAGCGTGCGCTTGTCGGCAACAGAAAACGCTGCCGCCAGCGATGAATTTTGAACGAATCACGCAAATTCCACAGTGCCGCGGGTACCAGCACTAACAAACACAGCATTGGTGCGACCCAGGACTGCTTCAGTATGCGACCGAAGCGCGTGACGCGCCCTTCTATTTCAGCAATACCAAACTGGTGCGCCATGTAGCTGCCAAATTCATCAGGCAGTTTACGAGTTTGCCAACCCGTTTGCGTCCAAAACACTGCCAGAAAAAATAGCGCAATCAGGCAGACTACTATCGATACCGGTAAATCGCCTCTGCCCCGCTTGAACTTAAACAGGTTTTCTACTTTGATTTTTTTGTCCGGCGGGCACTCGCTTTTAAAGCCGGCGTCAGAATCAAGATCGCTAAGCGGCATCGCTTCATCAAACAGCAGCAGATCGTTGTTGCTCTCACTCGCAAGCTTACTCTGTGTCATGAATTACCCGTGATTTTATGGAGACTCACAGCTTGATCCATGCAGTTTTTTTATTGATGTACTTTTCAATCGAGTGCAGAGATTTGTCCTGTCCGTTGCCAGACTGCTTGAATCCGCCAAGCGGTACGGTGTTATCTGCACCACCATAGGTATTAACATGCACCACACCGGCACGAATTGCCGCGACCATTCTATGGGCACGGCCAAGATTGCTGGTCCAGACACCCGCAGCTAAGCCAAGCTCTGTGGCGTTGGCGAAACGTACGGCGTCTGCTTCATCGTCAAAGGGCGTGACTGTCAATACCGGTCCGAATACTTCCTGCTTAAACAGAGGATGATCAATGTCTACATCGGTCACAATGGTTGGGTCAATATAAAAACCGCCACTATCAAGGCAAGTCTGTGTACCACCGGTGGCAATTGAATCTTTGCTATCAAGCATACTCAGTACACGCTGCATATGCTGTTCTGAGTTCATCGCACCAATCTGTGTTGACAGTTCTAACGGGTCGCCCACTTTCATAGCGCGGGTCAGTGCGGTGATCTTTTCTACAAATG
>CAZQKJ010000381.1:0-4195 GCA_964593315.1 uncultured Granulosicoccaceae bacterium | reverse complement strand
ATCTTTGGTCATTGCAACACCGGTCGGGTTGTTCGGTGTTGTGATAACAATGGCTTTGGTGGCAGGGGTAATTGCCTGCTCAATTAAGCTGATGTCGGGGCGGAAGTCATTTTCAGCGGGCTGTGCGACCGCTACCAGTTTTGCACCACCGAGGCTGAGAGATGCCTCATAGCTTACGTACATTGGAGCCAGTGCGATGACTTCATCACCGTGCTCCAGCAATATTAAGCTAGTGGCGAATAAGGCATTCTGGGTGCCTGCGAATACAAAAACATTTTCTGTTTCGGTTGCAAGGCCTGTGCGTTTGCTGAAGTCATCCGCAATCGCGTCGCGGAGTTGGGTGCGACCTGCGGTGGCCGCATAGTGAGTGTCTCCGGATCGCAGAGCGTCTACCGCGCACTCGACTACAGAGTCGGGAGTGGAGAAGTCAGGATCACCGACACTCAGAATGATAACGTCTTCACCTTTTTCTTTGGCTATATTGGCAGCAAGATGGATATCCCATGCTGCCGCCCCCTCGCCACTGATTCGCTTGGTAAAGGAAGAGACGCTTAAATTTTTGTTCATGCTATGACTTCTGGTTGTGTGAGGCTGTCTCACAGTTTATCTGTTGGATATGAGAGCTCAGGTTGGTGAGTAACAGGAAAGTGCTATAGGTTAAATCATCGCCTCGATAAGATACGGACCTTCACTGTTCAGGCCTTTGCGCAGTTCTGTCACAAAGCTATTCACATCCGTTGCTCTGCCAGCATCTACTCCCATACCACGGCTGAGCGAGACCCAATCAAGATCAGGTCTGTTCAACTCCATCATATCGATTGCTGTTGATCCGTATTCGGTGCTATCGGGTGTGCTTGCCCCCACGTTTTTTAACTCGTGTTTTAAAATTGCGTAAGCGCGATTAGAGAGCAGGATAGTGGTAATGTCGAGGCTCTCTCTTGCCTGTGTCCAGAGTGCTTGTAAGGTATACATACCGCTGCCATCCGCCTGCAACGCGACGACTTTTCTATCCGGACAGGCCACTGACGCACCGGTGGCTAACGGAAAGCCTGCACCAATTGAGCCTCCACAAATCTGCAGCCAGTCATGTGGTGCAGCAGTCATAGTTTGTTGAAACATCTGAGGTGCTGCAGTAATCGATTCATCTATCACAATTGCGTTTTCCGGTAACTGGCTGGCAACGATGATGGCGATATTCTCAATCGTCAGCTGATTTTCCCGAGGTATGTCTGCGACTACACCGGATTGCAACTCTGGTGCGTGATTTTCAGCGCCCACCAGCTCGGATAATTCTCTCAGGGCTTGTGCACAATCTTCATTGGCATGCGCCAATACATGTACGTTGCTATCTGCAGGGTACAGGCAACTGGGTTTGTTCGGATAGGCAAAAAAGGCCACCGGGGCTTTGGCTGAAAGTGTCACGATGTGTTTGTACGGTGCCAGTACTTCAAGGGCGGCATCTACCGGGTACGGTACAGTTTGCAATGGCACACGACCAGCACCGCGTGACAGACGTGCATTCGATGTTTGTCCCAGTAATTTTGCACCGGTGGCTATGGCTATTTTGCTGGCCACTTCAAGTTCTGCCTCTCGCAAACTATGACCGGTCACGACAATAGCTGCGGGTTCTCCACTCTGCAGAACGCGTGCTATAGATTGCAGACGTGACGCTGGCGCTTTAGGTGCCTGGGTGGTGGCAATTGCCGGCGCCGGGCCATCGGAGGTTTCCCAGGCGGTATTGGCTGGCAGGATTAAGGTGGCAATTTGTCCCGGGTAGGTGCTGGCCGTTGCTACGGCTTGTGCACCATCAGAAGCGACCTCTGTAGCACAGGTACTGGTCTTGACCCAGTGTGATACCGGTCTTGCGATACCTTCGACATCTGCGGTCAGTGGTGCGTCGTACTCAACATGATAGGTGGCGTGGTCTCCGACAATATTAACGATCCCGCTACCAGCTTTTCGAGCGTTGTGAAGATTGGCCAATCCATTGCCAAGGCCTGGTCCCAAATGCAGCAATGTGACGGCGGGTTTGTCTTTCATCCGGTAGTAGCCGTCGGCCGCTCCGGTGACTACACCTTCAAACAAACCGAGTACGCAGCGCATACCGCCGATTTTGTCGAGTGCTGCAACAAAGTGCATTTCCGAGGTGCCGGGGTTTGAAAAACAAAGTTCAACGCCGCAGTCTTTTAAGGTTTGAACAAGACATTCAGCGCCGTTCATCTGGTTGCCAGAGAGTGTCACTTGCGTAGTTCCGCATTCAGTTGTATAGATAAAGCAAGCGCAATGCTTGCTTAAAAATTATCGCACCACAGATCTAAGTGTTGCGCTGCATTGTTTCCAAAGCCTGCAAGGTCCCATGGTGGGGTGAGTGGCTGGATGTTACCGTGTTCATCGGTGGCGCGACAGCGCAGCGTGTGTTTTCCGACAGTGGCTTGCCAGTCGGCAGTCCATTTGTGCCAACCGTACTTGCTCTTTGAAGGATGAACCTGTGCCTCGTGCCAAAGATCATCAGAGCTCCATTCTACTTTTGTAATTGCAGCTCCTGCCCCTGACCATGCCCGGCCGGTTAAAGCTACTGTCCCAGGTTTCACCAGGCGGGCACGTGAGCTCCAGTCGGGAATGCCAGGGGGTACCATTAAAGACATGACCCGGATGGTCGTTACCGGTGTGCCAGTGTCTTGTTTATTCTCACGATAGATGTAAGTGCCTGTCTGTTGATGGCCATCGAAGGCGTGGTCAATGACTTCTATTCTACTGAGCCACTTTACGCTCGCCATGCCGTACCAGCCGGGTACGATGAGCCGCAGCGGGTAACCGTGCTGCGGTGGCAGCGGCTGGCCATTCATTTGCCACACCAGAAGCACATCGTTATGGAGTGCATCTGCGATACTCAGACTGCGTGCAAAGTGATGGATGTTGCCGCCATCAACACCCTGATCGGCACCATAGAAAACGATTTCCTGGCTGCCTGATTGAAGGCCTGCCTGCTCTAGTAACTCGCGGAGCGGCACACCGCGCCAGTCTGAAGTGCCAACCGCTTCCAGTTGCCATGGCTGACTTGGCCAGCGTGGGTTTATATTGACTCGACCGTTGCCTGCACACTCGAGAGTGACGCGAAGTGTTTTTGCGATGTTGTTGTGTTCTGACTGTTCGATAAGTTCATCGAGTTTGTAGTTGAGTGGTGTATCTACCAGTCCGGTCACAGTCAGTGGCCAATTCGATCCATTATCAACACAGGGAATATCGAAATGGTTCAACAAATAATGCGCACCAACAGGTGTGACATCGTGCTGTAGAGTTTCAAGTAAAGTGCCGCAGTTTCGGTTGGCAAGAGTGACTTCCGACCGACTAAAGTCGCCGGTTTGGTGTGTTTTTGCAGTGGGTGATAGTATCGGGTTCTGCACGAGCCTAACTTGCCTTGTTTCTGGTGAACACCGGTTCATTGTCGGTAGAGAGTTTCTTGTTGTATTTGTATCCGGCGGTATTGAAGTCTTGAAGGTCAGCAGGTTTCAGTATGCGATTATCGATGATGTAGCGCGCCATCATGCCGCGTGCTTTTTTTGCAAAAAATGAAATCAGTTTAAACTCGCCGTTCTTTTTATCTTTGAAGACCGGGCTAATTATGTCCGTAGTCAGTTTGTGTTTGTTTACTACTTTAAAGTATTCGTTAGAAGCCAGATTGATAACGATTGGCTTTTTCATGTTATCTAGTTCAGCGTTCAGGACATCAGTCACACTATCTCCCCAAAACTGATACAGGTTCTGTCCGCGCTTGTTGACCAGTTTGGTGCCCATCTCAAGTCGGTAGGGCAGCATCAGGTCAAGAGGTCTTAGGACGCCATAAAGACCACTCAGAATGCGCAAGTGTTTTTGTGCAAACTTGACATCGTTTTTTTTCATCGTGTCAGCTTCAAGGCCTGTGTATACATCTCCCTGGAACGCGAAAAGACTTTGCTTGGCATCACCCGGGCTGAGGGGTTGCTTCCATTCTTTGAATCGCTGTGAGTTAAGTTGCGCCAGTTTGTCACTGATATTCATCAGTTTGCCGACCTTTGCTGGTGGCAGTTTTCTCAACTGATCAATCAGTACTTGCGAATCATCCAGGAACAGCGGCTGGGTGTTATCGTCGATCAGTGGTGGTGTTTCGAAGTCCAGTGTTTTGGCTGGAGAAACCAGGATTATCATAGTTAAATAC
>CAZQKJ010000380.1:0-4198 GCA_964593315.1 uncultured Granulosicoccaceae bacterium | reverse complement strand
CCATTCAATGTGCCACCATTATCATGCACGACAAAACCGGCACTGCCAGTTGTGGAACCTGATGATTGAGTCGGCATAAATACCAGATCACCGTTGTTGATGGCACTGATACTGATCTGCTGATTCGCCAACACAGGCAACCCGTTAAGAGTTAAAGAACCATTCATCGGAAGACTGCCAATGGTGACCGCGGCAAAGAAGTCTCCCTCTACCGGATCCGAGAATCCAAAATCACTACCTGTGACTACATAAGTGGCATTCTCATTGACATTGACAGTGCTGTCCGTACCGGAGGGTGCATCGTTGACCGGCAGTACAATAATATCAATATCAGTGCTTGCAACCAGGTTTGTCGGGACGACTGTACTATCGTCTTCTATGGTGATACTTAAAACATCATCACCGCTAAAATGAGCATCTGGCTGGTAACTCAATCCATCCAGTTCGGCGTTAATGGTACTGATCAACCCCGTGAAAGTGAGTGTACTGCTCATTACACCCGGCATAGATGCAGTTGACAGCACTCCTGAATTGACTGATAGACTTACCGTCACAATTGCGTTATCCGGATCTGAAAGATCGATCGGGTTCAGTGTGGCAGCACTGAATACGAAGGCAGTATCTTCATTGGTGACCTGGGTTGTGATTACCGCAGGATTTTGTGTTGGGTTAAGTAACCCGAAAGTGTTTACACCCGGCGGACTCCAGGTAAAACTGTTTCCCGAGTCAACTCGTTGTAGTGATTCACTGCTTTGTGTGCCAGAACCTTCACTGACCAGAATATCGGTTGATGTCATTCCGGCGGCCACACCATCAATTGCAGTAAATACGCCTTCGTAGCTTAAGAACTCTACTACCTCACCTGATGGTCGGCTCAAGGCTATTCCGTCAGTGGGCCCGTTTTGCAACCCTGGTACCAGGAAGTAAATTGCCCCGGCGCCGGCACCTTCATCCGGCACAACTCCAGACAGGCTAATGCTTTGGTACGCATTACCTAAAGAGTATAAGGTAAGAGTCCAGCCATTGAGGTTAGTGCCGGCGGGGGCCGCAACTTCTATCCCCTCGTTTTCATCTGCTCCGCCGTCGTCATAGTGAATTTCGTTGATAAAAACACCAGTGGGTGCATCAATCACAGGCGGATCATTGACTGGAACTACTTCAATGACGATTTTTTCACTATTGGACATCCCACCATCGCCATCTGTAACCTGATACTCCAGTTCTCTATCCTGTGCAGACGGTGCTTCGGAGTCGATACTGAAAACGATGCTCTTGGCAAGCGCATCCACTGCCGCAACAGATGCAGCAGCATTCAGATCAACTTGCAACGCAGTTGCACCGGAACCACCACTCCACACCCCAATAGCTACCCCCTCATAGAGAACCGTCGTGCCGGATATATCAATCTCACCTGTGCCCGCGCCTACAGGATTGATAGAGATAAGGTCGACTGTCTCGTTAAATCCTGTGCTCGCGACGATAAACACGCCACCATTGAAATCCGTACTATCAGTATCGGTAATAGTGACTGCAGTATCGACCAGCAATTGAGTATTTTCTGTGTAGGTAGTAGTCAGCAGCGAAGGAGTAAGCACGGGAGAATCTGAAACTGCTGTTGCAACTTCATGCGCCCCGATGTCAGGCAATGCATCACGTGCAACTCCACGCTGATCATCAACCGGCGCTGCAAGGCCACTGGCATCAAGTGCCGGACTTCCAGTATCTGGCGCATAGGATTGAGTTGTTGCACCGTAAAAACCCAGTGGCAATAATAATGGATCAACACCGTGCAGGTCTGCAGCGTTAGGAGTAAAACCACTGTCCTGAGTAGACTTAATGATGTTGTAACCCTGGCTTGCGATAGCCCCATCAACATCAACTCCACCGAACGTGTTCGGCACAATGTTATCCGAGAAAATAGACGACCCGATGGCTACAAATCCACTACCTTCATTAACCCCGCCCCCTCTGTTGCCAGCACTGTTACCGACAAATGTGGAGTATTGAATAGAGGTCGTACCGCCTTGATTAGAGACGCCCCCACCAGTTTGGTTAGCATGGTTACCACTGAAAGTTGAATTGATAATAGTGGTAATACCACCAGCAGCAAAAATACCACCGCCACTATTAACAGAGCTGTTATCAAGCACTAACGTTTTATCAAGTGTTAGACTACCCTGGTTATATATTCCACCCCCACCGGAAGAATTCGACGAATTATCATATAAGGTTGATTCTGTAAGGGTTAATGTTCCGGAAGACGTATTGATGATGCCGCCACCACGATTTGCCTCACTCTGTTGAATCGTGGTAGAGAAGATTTCTGCGATCCCTTCATTGTATATCGCGCCCCCTTGTCTTGATGCTACATCAAGATTTTGCAATACCACATTATCGGTTTTCAGAAATCCCGAGTTGTATATGCCGCCACCGTGTTTACTTGATCCATCCTCAATAGTCAGGTTATTAATTTCGAGCGCACCACCAGAATGCACCTCAAGCACACGATCACCAAGGCCAAGTGCTGTGATACTGGTGCTTGCCGTTCCGGCACCGTTGATCGTTATATCACTGGTAACATCATGATCACCAGTGTCATCACCACTGGTAAAGAAACCGCCGATGGTTAGCTGGTAGGTTCCGGCAGGCAAGTCAATGGTGTCTGCACCAGCTTGTGCATTCGCCGCCATGATGGCCTCACGCAGGGAGATTTCATTATCCACTCCCCGATCCAGATTCAAAGCATCAAACGATGACGTATCACCATCTACCACATCGCTTTCCGTACTCACTACAATAGAAGATGCAAGACTGCGCTGGTAGGAATCCTGTAGCGCATCTGAAAAGACGACTTCCGTTTCGATAGAACCGGTGACGTTTTCAAGCACCCAGTCTGCGGTTCCCGGTATGTTCCCGGTGGCGTTATCACTCGATGCGATATCCACTCCCGTGAGTGCTGACAAATTGGCACCGAGAAGCAGTCCGTTTTCAGTGGCTGAAAAATCACAGCCATAGATGAGCAAATCACCCTGTTCTGTGAAGGCATCACCCCATTCGGCAATTACCGATTCGTTGGCCGAAAGTGTGTCCGCGTTCAAACTAGTATTGCCGATGTTTACAATTCCATCGCTTCCGTGAGACACAAGATGCATGGCGTCAATGTTGTTGTATCCTGCGAGCGTCTCAGAGATCTTGCTGATACCGTCTTCATCAGCGCGAATAATGACAACTTCAACTCGCTTGCTTGCAGTACTGGATCCCTCGAGATCCTCTACGAGCAGCTGGTAGTCGGGAGTGTTTTCATCTACAAATACCAGCTCAAGGCGCGTATCGATATCTGCGCTTTGGACTGCGTTTTGAGCAAGCCAATCGTCAGTGCCAGCGGGGTTTGTGGTATCAAGAGCCTCATCCGAATGGGCACCATCAAGCCCAACCGGCATAATGTCGGCTGAATAGAGCGTACGGGCTTCCAATGCCTCGATCTGCAAGCGTTTACGCTTTACATCTGATTTACGTTGCGGCTTTGACAAAGTCGGAAATGTTCGCCATTGGGATTAAATCTCGGAATAAAGTCTAAAAGACTCTTCCTCTATGTAATTCAAACGGCATTTTGCTGAAAGACTTAACGTACTGATCTGTGCAAAAAAAGAGCTATATTTGACAAATCAATACCAGTCTTTCGTACCGACTCTCAAAACAACACTTTTCTGGAGAGTGCAGAGCCAGCGTTCAACAGAATTTTACAATATAAACAACTACATAGTTGTTTCGAGATGATGGGGCTACTGATCTTAATGCCAATGAAATGGCGCTGTTTAAACAGCCACAGCGTCGGGCAAATCACTGTCTGGCATGAGCTGCTCGCAAGATCAAATCACACACTCATACAACAATAAATACTAATGCGTCAGCGCATAGATCAGATAGTTGATACCGAACCGATAAGCCAGCGAGGTCATAGCCAGCGGATAGACCGGATCATCTGCGTGCTCCCACGCGTCTCCCATATCCATATTAAAGTTAATCGCCACCATCAGTCGATCCTGATCATCATAAATACCGCGCCAGCGCGCCGGAGTGTGCGGCATTTGTACAATGGTATCCGCACCATTGCTAAACAAATGCCTGCGACCGGGAATCTGGGTGCGCTGCTCCAGTTCATACAGTACATGCAGTAACTCATCACCTGCCTGTATAT
>CAZQKJ010000379.1:0-4203 GCA_964593315.1 uncultured Granulosicoccaceae bacterium | reverse complement strand
GATTTGTCCTGGCCAAGATAGGCAGAAAAACAGCCTTCACCCCACCCGCAGTTAACCGGGTTTGCAATAGGGGCGAATGCAGATACCGACTGATAACGGCCGGGCATTTTCAATGCGCACAGCATCGCTCCGTGTCCACCCATGGAATGTCCGCACACCGAACGGACGTCATTCACTGGCAGATTAGCTTCTATCAGATCGGGCAACTCGCGGGTGACATAGTCAAACATACGGTAGTGAGGTGTCCAGGGTGCTTGTGTTGCGTTGACATAGAAGCCTGCACCCTTACCCAGATCATAACGCTCGGCATCGTCATGTACTGCATCACCGCGCGGACTGGTGTCTGGCATGACCAGCGCTATGCCGTGTTCGGCGGCGTATCGCTGAGCTCCGCCTTTGGTGCGCACGTTATCGTCAGTGCAGGTCAGGCCAGAGAGGTAGTAGAGCACTGGCACTGTGGTTTTCTCAGCCTGAGGAGGCAGGAACACAGAGAAAGTCATGTCGCACTGGCAGGTGCTGCTGCTGTGGCTATAGCGATTAAGCCAGCCGCCGAACTCTCTAATTTGCTCTACAGGTTTCATGTGATTGTCTTTGTTAGTGGTTTGATGCTGATTGGTTGATCGCTTCCAGTACCCGCGGAGGTGCGATTTCTTCGGGCTCGGTTATTTCCAGTGCATCAAGCTTAAGCGGTTCGCCCAAACGGGTTGCGCCCAGGTCTGCCAGTGCCTCATCCATGGTGACACCACCGCCGCAAAAATGATCGTAGGAACTATCTCCCAGTGCGACAACCAGATACTTAAGATGAGCGATACGCGGATTTTCAGTCTTCAACTCTGTGTACAGCGGAAGCAGATCATCCGGTACATCACCGCTGCCGGTGGTAGAGGTGCACACCACCAGATAGTCGATTGATTCATCAATCAAGTCTGCAACTGAAGGTGGGTCAGGTCGGTTCACGCTATGCGATGCATGCGTCAGTGCTGTTTCTATTTCGTCGGCGGTGAGCATGGCAGCACCGAACACCGAACCGGTTACCAGAGTTATTTGAGCCATTCCGTTTATGTTACCGCAGCCAACAGGCGATCCAGCACTCGGGTTGGGAAAAGTCTCTTTGCCACTGCAAAGGCAATGGTTGGTTTGGTCACACGGTATCGGCTTTTTGGTTTATCGGACTCAAGCGCGTGAATCAGTTTATCCACGACTGCATCCGGCCCCAGAGTAAAGCGACTGGCGTCCCCAGGTTTGTTGAGCCTTGCCAGAGTGTTCTGATAGGCATCCCGGTGCACGCTGTTGTGGTGGTCGATGTGTTGTCGGAACTTTTCGATACCGTTTTGCCGGAAGCGCGAGCGGATAGGGCCGGGTTGTATAATGCTCACCCGGATATTGGTGTCGCGAAGTTCAAGACGAAGTGTATCGGTTAAGCCTTCCAGTGCGAATTTGGCAGAATTGTAAGCGCCGCGATGTGGCATGGCAGCAAAGCCCAGCACCGAGCTATTCTGGACGATTCTGCCATAGCCCTGAGCACGCATGGTCGGTATCACCAGTCGGGTGAGTTCGTGCCAGCCGAATACCAGCGTTTCAAACTGAGCTCTGAGCGCATCGGTGGGAAGATCTTCAACCGCACCGCCTTGACCGTATCCCCCGTTGTTGAACAAACCGTATAGTTTTCCACCTGTTTCATTCAGTACATATGACACAGCATTTTCTATACTACGGGGGTCGTCGAGATCCAGTTGCAAAGCGGCGAGTCCGAGTTGCTCGAGTGCCTTGGTATCTTCGGCTTTGCGGGTGGTGGCGAAAACCTGATAGCCGCGTGCGTGAAGAGTGGTTGCTGCACAGTGACCAATCCCGCTGGAGCAACCGGTAATCAGAATTTGACGATTTTTAAAGTCCGGGTTCAAGCCTGTTTTCCGATAAGGGTCATGGCGCTATTGTACTTGGGTCAAACATAGATTCATTGTTGAAATCAGGCGTCGCTGATTATCGTTTAAATCAGGCGTCGCTGATGGCGGCAGATTGATACAAGGGCATCGGCCAGTGGCTGTGGCGAGTTTTATAACAGAAAAACAAATGGCAATGATTCAGGAAAAATTCAATTCGGTCAGAAACGAGCTCTCGGCAGCGATCATCGGGCAGAGCGCGCTCGTCGAGCGATTGCTTATCGCCTTACTGGCGGATGGGCACTTGCTGGTAGAGGGCGCCCCGGGTCTGGCCAAAACCCGAGCGGTGAAAGAACTGGCTAACTGTGTCGACGGCGCATTCCAGCGCATACAGTTTACTCCGGATCTGTTGCCCGCAGATATCACGGGTACCGAGATATATTTACCTGCCAGCGGAGAGTTTAAATTTCAGCCAGGGCCGCTGTTTAATCAAATAGTCCTTGCTGATGAAATCAATCGTGCGCCTGCCAAGGTGCAAAGTGCGCTGCTGGAGGCCATGGCAGAGCGGCAGATATCTGTGGGTAGTCAAACCTATGAGTTGTCAGAACTGTTTATGGTAATGGCAACCCAGAACCCGATTGAACAGGAAGGTACGTACAGCTTGCCGGAAGCGCAACTGGACCGGTTTTTAATGCACGTGTTGATTGATTACCCACCGGCTGAAAGCGAACTGGAAATACTCCGCCTGGTGCGTAACGAAAATAATCGCGACATCGCAGTCAGGCAACCCGCTGTGCGTCTGGGTATTGATGATATCCGCGCTGCCAGAC
This sequence comes from uncultured Granulosicoccaceae bacterium, assembly GCA_964593315.1. GTDB lineage: Bacteria > Pseudomonadota > Gammaproteobacteria > Granulosicoccales > Granulosicoccaceae. The sequence continues at coordinate 1,493 of CAZQKJ010000379.1, read as the reverse complement.
AGGACCTGCACCAGGTGTACTTGTCTGAGCCGGTTGAAGAATATCTGGTGAGACTGGTGACGGTAACGCGTGATAAATCCGGCCCGCTTGCAGGGCATGTGGCATTTGGTGCATCACCTCGTGGCACGATTGCGCTGGACGTTTGTGCCCGAGCCCATGCATGGTTGAATGGTCAGGATTATGTAGCGCCGGCCAATGTCCATGCAGTGGTGCACGATGTATTGCGACACCGTATTCTACTCACCTACGAGGCTGAGGCTGAAGGTGTTACGTCGCACGAAGTGATTGATCGTTTGTTATCCCATGTGGCGGTGCCGTGATTGCTTATTGTTTCACTGCACGCACGTTAACCCGTTCAATGGAAAAGCCGCGTGAGTATTGCCGCGACTAATTCCAGTGCTACTTCAGTGTCGGTTGCAGAACTCGTCGGGCTGCGTCGAGTGGTTGGCAAACTGACGCGCAGATCTGGCAGACGAGTGCAGGCCCCAATGGGTGGTGGGTCGGCATCGCTGGCGTTAGGGCGTGGATTAGACTTTTCCGAAGTGCGTGAATATCAACCAGGGGATGATGTCAGACTCATCGACTGGAAGGTCAGTGCTCGCACCGGTAAGCCACATACCAAGTTATTTAACGAAGAAAGAGAGCGACCCTTTTTTATAGCACTCGATCTGCGTTCACCTATGTATTTTGGAACTCGCGTGGCACTTAAGTCCGTGATAGCGGCACGGTTGTGTGCCATGGTTGCATGGGCCGCAGCAGCGCAACGCGACCGTGTGGGGGGACTGGTATTTAATGATGAAGTGATGGTCGAGATCAAACCACTCGCAGGCACTAAGGGTGTCTCGCGATTACTGCAACAGATCGTCAAAGTGCACAATGATGTGCGCGGCAGTGAACAGCATCCGGATGATGATTTTGAAAACGGTGTACGTCCTCTGAGTGATGCCTTGTTGCGCCTTGATCGATGCGCACACACTGGCAGCTCAATTTGTGTGGTGTCAGACTTTGCACACTTTGATGCAGGTGCACATACTGCGCACTTGTTGCAACACAACCATACAGCTGCAGTCAGAATACATGATCCGCTTGAGGCTCGACTACCACCACCGGCGGTTTATGCAATCACAGACGGGCTGAGTAAAGGTCGGCTGAATGCAGCCTCTGCCCGAGCGCGTGATCAGTACGCAGATGATTTCGAGTTTAGAACCGATCAGCTGGAGCGGGTTTTCAGCGGGCCGGGTAATCGCTTCATCAGTGCTTCGGTAGTGGATAGCACAGTCAGTGTGGCGGCTTCGGTGATGGCAAGTTTGCCTGGAGGTCAGTAAATGACTTCTACAGGTGAGTTTGCAGCTAGCAGCTATCTGATTGACGGAGACTGCGTGGCGTGAATCCGGAACAGGCAGAGTTGCTGCAGCAGTTGAATGATATTGCAGCGCCGGCACAACCTGGCTGGTGGCCACTCGCTATCGGCTGGTGGTTTTTAATGGCGTTGG
>CAZQKJ010000378.1:0-4206 GCA_964593315.1 uncultured Granulosicoccaceae bacterium | reverse complement strand
CACAAACTGACCCTCATGCGACGCACAGAGGCTTCTTCGTCTACCTTCAGAACCCTGTTGCGGGAGATTAGCCACCTCCTGGCTTATGAAGTTACCCGTGATCTGCCGCTCAAAGAAATTGAAATAGAAACGCCACTGATTAAAACAAAGGCGCCTGTACTGGCGGGAAAGAAGCTCTGTCTGGTTTCAATTTTGCGCGCAGGGAACGGCTTGCTTGAGGGCATGCTTGAGCTGATTCCATCGGCGAGAGTGGGTCACATTGGCTTATATCGCGATCCGGAAACACTCAAAGCGGTGGAGTACTACTACAAGATGCCGTCAGAACTTGAGCAACGGTTAGTCATTGCTGTTGACCCGATGCTTGCTACAGCAAATTCGTCGGTGGCTGCCGTTTCACGTCTTAAAGAGGGTGGTGCCAGGAATCTGCGGTTTGTCTGTTTACTGGCAGCCCCGGAAGGCATCAAGGCATTTCACGATGCGCACCCGGATGTACCTATCTATACTGCTGCAATCGATGATCATCTCAATGACCATAGTTATATTGTTCCGGGTTTAGGTGATGCCGGTGATCGAATTTACGGCACGCGATAGCCATCTTGATACTTTGCCAATAGATATAAGTTAATGGATCAAGCTGCATTTGCTGCTGTGGGCAGAGTCTATGGTGAAGAAGGTTACGCCAATCTTAAGCGCTCACATGTTTGTGTCGTAGGCATTGGGGGAGTGGGATCGTGGGTGGCAGAGGCACTGGCGCGTAGCGGTGTCGGGCAACTCACGCTAATTGATCCTGACGACATTACCAGCAGTAATATCAATCGCCAGATTCACGCTGATACAAGCACTATTGCACATGCAAAAGTTGAGGCAATGCGTAAGCGTATAGAACTGATTAATCCAGAGTGTACCTGTCATACAATTGATGACATGCTGGTGTCTAAAAATATTGAAAAGTACATTGGTAGCCATCTGGATTACGTAGTTGATGCAATGGATTCTATTCGTTTCAAGGCGGCACTGATCAACTACTGTAAGCGGCGAAAGATAAAAATTATTACCGTAGGCGGCGCGGGCGGCAGAACCGATCCCTCGAAAATCTCAATCACTGATTTGAGCATTACCTGGAATGATGCACTGGCCGCCAAGGTACGCAAGCGATTGCGGTCTGAATTTGGTTTCAGGGTGCGCAAGCGCTTCCGGGTAGAGTGCGTGTTTTCTTCAGAACAAGCGCGTTATCCAGCTTCAGATGGTGAGGTCAGTTATAGAAAGCCAGGTGTTGCCGGTGCCACACTGGATTGTGACTCGGGTTATGGTTCACTGGTCACTGTTACAGCCACTTTCGGTTTTATAGCGGCTGCCAGAGTCATGAACAAACTGGCCGGCACTAAATGCAGCTGACTTCAAACGCTTCTGACTATTATGGAATAAATATTCCATTGGAATATGGTCGCGGGCTTCATTAGGATCTGAATTATCTCTACTGTGGATTTTTACCCCATAATAAAAAGCGTTGAGAACGGACCTGTGTTACACGGCTGGCATACCCGGCTGGGACATGAGTCAGTCATTGTATTTGCGCATGGCAATGGGTTCTGTGGGCGGGTCTATCAGCCTCTGCACGAACTATTAGCGCAGCGCTACGATTTGCTACTGTTAGATTTGCCCGGTCATGGCAACAGCCCGCAAAGCGAGTTTGTTGGCTGGAATAAAACTGCAGAACACCTGCATCAGTGTATTGTGCAGTCTCAAGATGTGATTGCAGGTCGCGATGTGCACTCGGTGGCTCATAGTCTGGGTGGTATGTTATCTATGCTTGTGGCAAGCACACATCCGACTACTTTTAAATCGATGGTGATGCTCGACCCTATAATGTTTCCGCAGCCACTGCTGGCTGTTATGCAAGTGGTCAGCAAACTCGGTTTAACTAAACAGTTTCATCCATTTGTAAAACCGACACTGCGGCGACGCAATGGATGGCAAAGCACGCAGCAGGCTTTTGACTATTTTCACAATAGAAAAATCTTTAAAGACTGGACAGATGCGAGCTTGCAAAGTTACGTAGATCACGCACTTAAGCTTGTTGATTCAGAAGTTGTGCTGTGTTGCGACCCGAAAATCGAAGCGCAATGGTTTGCCACCTTACCCTCGGGTCTCTGGTCTGCAGTAGCCGGATTACAATTGCCCGTCAGGATATTGATGGGACAGGACACCTATCCGTTTTCACTACGTGCTGGCAGGCATGCGCAGAAGTGCAATGCCAATATAGATTTTTCAATTGTTCTCGGTGGGCATTGTTTTATGCAGGAGCATCCGCAATCTACCGCAGATGCTGTAATCACAACATTTGCAAACTACGGTTCCACATAAAAGTTCGATCTTTCTTTGCGTAAGATCAGAAAGCTATGCAGCCGGGCGCGGGTATCGTTTCTTCCACGTTTCCGCCAGATGGTCTGCGGTACGATTTGATAATTCATCGAGGTGACCGCGGCAGGTCTCGCGTGCATTGAATTCGTCCAGAATACCATTGGTGACTGCAACATCTACCCAGGCGGCACATTGAATGTAGTCAACCTTTGTGCCCAGCCCATCGTGGTAGAGAGTCGCCAGCGTATACTGCGCATGCGAGTGCCCTTGCTCCGCCGCCAGCTTGTACCACTTAAAAGCTTCATTGTAGTCATGCGGGATTCGATTGCCTTCATGGTAGAGAGATCCAAGTAGCGTTTGTGCTTCGGCATGACCTTTTTCAGCCGCTTTGGTGTACCAGAGTTTGGCTTTGGTAAAATCTCTTTTTACACCCAGACCTTCACTGTAGAGATAACCAATTTTCTGTTCTGCATCCTGGTTACCTTGTGCCGCTGATTCAAGCCACCATCCGTGAGCATTGAAGTAATCCTGTTCTGCACCGACACCGGTGTAGAAGATTTTGCCAAGTTCGTATTGCGCAACACTGTCACCTTTCATGGACGCAAGTTCTAACCACTCTTTTGCCTTCGATGGATCTTTATCCAGTCTGCCAGTGCCGTTTGCATAGGCCATACCCAATGCCACCTGTGATTTGACATCACCCTGTTCGGCGCGTCTGGTAATTAAGGTGATGTTTAATGGCTCAGATTGATCTGCCTGCGTCCGAGGTGGTGCGGTGGGTGCAGGGGGTGGTATATCAAAGCCGTTAATCAACGCTGTTTTCAAACGTTCATCGACAATAGTTGCGGTGACGTTTTGTGTGTCACTGTTATCCGTCGTTATATGATCTGTGGTTATCGGGCCAGCTATAGCATCGCGAGTGACGGGTTTTACCACTGGTGAATCTGCAAGACTGGGTGGGACTAAACGTGTGTTTTCGGGTTCGGGTGGGTTGTTGCGTTCTACCGCAGAACGTTCCGGTGGACCGATTAGTGGATTGGCCCGGTTCGAATAGCCGGCTTCAACGGATGTGCTTATGTTGGCTTGAGTGCCAGTCGCGGGCTCCGGTTCCAGTTCACCTTTTGTGCTGCAGGCACTGATGACTAAAAATGCAATCGCTGTGGTGATAAATCGAGTTGATTGTGTTTTGTTGATCATGGCGGACTGGCAGTGAATGCGGTGAGTTAATACTAGCGCCTTGGATATCAGCTGAAAACAGGGATTTGTGTAGATTCGGCAGGGTTTTGTATGTGAATGTGAATCAGGCGATGCCAACACCCGGGCCTGCAGCCATTAGCATGCCCTTAGAAACGCTTTTCAGATGATTCCAGCTTCCAGGCTGGCCGCCATTGTCATACCGAGATCTTCACACTGGATAATAAATTCATCGGAGAACTCTCCCCTGCATATCAGAGGTTCCTGAACCAGGCGCCACTTTAGACCGGTTGTAATGCTCTCTATGGCCCGACGTGTGCCCGTGCCATCGTTACCGGCACGAACATAAAATGTAAACGGCAGGCCTTCGGTGGTCTCCAGGCATGGGTAGTAACAACGATCAAATACGTCTTTGATAAGACCTGCCATGTACCCCAGATTCTCGGTGGTACCAAAAATTACCGCCTGTGCAGATTTTATATCATCAGGGTTAGTATCTAACGGTGCGATAGATTTCACCTCTATATTTGCGATTTCATCATTGGTCGCGCCCCTGATAACTGCTTCAAGCATTCTTGCTGTGTTGTCGGACGGCGCATGCGACACTATAAGCAGCCTTTTAGAATTGATCATGATCATGGAGAGCTGTAA
>CAZQKJ010000377.1:0-4215 GCA_964593315.1 uncultured Granulosicoccaceae bacterium | reverse complement strand
GATGCAAACAGCGCACCAATACCCTTTAGGCGCTAACCGGAGTGTTCACTATCTTCTTAAGCAATTTATCCAGGTAGACCTTTCCATAGTCATCATTCATGTGGCCATAATCACCATCAGGATGCGAAAGACCTGATTGTTTCTCGTTGATGGCGAGACGCTCAGAACCACGGGTGAACTTTGTATGGGTATAACGACCACCACGTGAAATTGTCTCGGCTGGTTGTGTTAGAAATTCACCATTCTTCGGAAGAAACAGATTTTCATTAATAGTTGATATGCTCTTACGATAATCCGACAGCTCCTCGGCTGTAGCAGAGTCCTCGACGATATCTGGTCCGGAACGTAGCGGTGTATGACCTATGAATATTTTACTATCAGAACCTTTTCTAATAGATCTAAATATCTGAAAAAACAGTCTATCTTCGTAGAAGTCCTGAATAGCTTGCGCCAAAACGGCTTGCGAATAAAATCCACTCGCCACTCTATACGGCACTGCACCAATGCCATATAGTAAAAATGTGTCGTAATCCTCCAACACTATTTCCCTCTTTCCACCGGAGGTATAGCTCAGAAATTCAGCAACCCGGTCAGAACTGCTTGCGAGCTTTCCGTTCTCATAAAATAGGTCGGACAAAGAGTTTCCGCGCGATGCAAAAAACGTAATATTTATCTCTCTATGGATTGAAGAGAGACTGTTCCATGCGCCCTTCAGTGCGCCGACATGGCTATTCCCTATTACGCAAACGTTCACTTTCCAAAGGCTCCTAATAACTCCTCATCACACGAAGACTCGGTTAGAGTACTCGCAGGCGCGTTGTAACTGCTTAGTTCAATCTCGGATCCAAACTTGGAGTGAAGACATTTAAAGAAATTCTCCATAACAAACTGGACTCCGTGCTGATTAACAGATCTTTGATTCGGATTAAAAAAAGCGCCTTTATACACTGGGCTATTTATAAACTCATACGAAGGGAAGTAATCTATGTACCTTCGGTTTTCCGATAGCTGGCTTGCTACCGCACGTAATTTGGATTTTGCAGCCATTGTAGCCACGACTACATGTTTTTTTGTGTAAGTGGCTGTCAGAGGAACCGGAGAGACAGTAAAAATAAACTTGAGCTCAGGGTTAATGGATCTCATCATTTTGACAGCTTCATTCAGCGAAGAGATTATCTCTTGAAACTGTAAGTCAACAAACTTGTGTTTGTCAGGATTATACTCTCCGGCTGCAGTACCAGGGCACATCGGATATTCATATCCCCCTTCAATATTGACCCAACTTTCAGTCAAACCCAGAGTAAAAACAAAATAGTTTGCACGCCTGATTGACTCCCTGAAAGCAGAGATTGTTTCAGCAAGGGATAAGCGAACCTCATCGGCAGAGTTAAACCCGTTCGGTTCAACAGTAGGCCTCATAGGGTCGTAGTATCGGTTCCCATCTTTCCACACCTCATCTGGAACTTCTGTATCGCCTATAGCCCAACTAGTCCACTGCTTTAATAGAGTAGCTGTATAAATATTTCCCGTTCGCGCCGAGAATCTATCGTAATTATACTTTTCGCAACTCTCACTCGACAATCCAACCGGTGGTTTCTCTGTTCGTAGCCAGCAATAACCTTTGCTATCCAGGGCATTGCCAATATACTGTGCGAAACAGGAGCCGAAAGTCGCAATCTTGTCTGACTTCTTAATGTTGAACTTCGGATCCCAAAGATTGCAAATATCAAACATGCTCTGATCTGCAACAGATGGTTTCCAAAACGCTTCTGAATCTAAGTCCTTATACGGATTGCTCATTTTTTATCTAAACCATCTACTTTAATACGGCGCTGAATCAGTTAATATGGCTACTTAGCCTGTTCCACTAGTCCAACCAGCTGTTATGGATAAACACAGCGAGCGAGTTTATTTCTTTAGACTCGTCGATATCACCACTTTTCAGCTCTATAAATTTGTCATTGCCATTGCGCTGATCACCTATCCACCAGCACTTGTATCCAAGATCAAAGAAGATATCCGCTATCTCTTTGTTAGTTCCCTGCATTTCCTTCATCCGGCTCAAGTGATCAAACTCAAGGATAATTGCCGGCTTACTATTTCGAATAGTTTCGAGCGCTCCAGGCACAATCTTAACCTGATACCCTTCCACATCAATTTTGATCAAATCGGGGCTTTTTCCGATCAAACGCGAGTAGCTATCCAATGTAAAGATATCAATCACATTGGTTTGCTCTTGAAATTCCTCTATTCCACCGCTTTGCTCTTTTAGTACAAACCCGTCAATACAAACCGGAACGCCCAGTGAGGACACATCAGACAATCCGACATTGGCGCAAGTAATGTTACGGTCGAACATTTGGCTATTGATTTCTTCGTTTTTAACGAATGCTTTGAAACTGTCTGGATTCATCTCAAACCCGACAACATCGGAGTTCTTGTAGATAGAAGATGAAAGTACCGAAAAATATCCATATAGGGCACCAATGTCATAGACAGTCTTTATTCTATGTCCAAATTCTTTTTGCAAAGTCACAAAAGCCGCTACAGTAGCTGGCTCGTGAATTTTTCCTTCTTTGTGTTTGTTGCGTAACCAAAAAGCTGAACCTCTGTTTTGAGTTGGACTGGCATTCTTGTCAAACACCATCACACCAGAGTCTCGCAGTTCTATATACTGATGATCGCGAGATTCAAAGTATTCCCACTCGAGATTATTAAGCTCGGAATTAAACGCAACTTCTAGAGATTTGGCTTCAATCGATACTTTTTCAGAAACAGTCATATTTATCGCAATCTTTGTTAGTTTATGAACCAAATCTGGTTCGATGTGTTAGTTAGCTTCTATCAATCTTGATTCGTAATGGCTTACAGATGTGCCCTTCTATGAATTCAGGTGCAACATCCCAGGTATTTCAGCTCTTTTGCTCCGCACATCTATTTGAGAAAATTCATCTAACCATCCAGACACTACAACTTCAGGTCCATCGACTTCTCTCATGCCGCTGAAAACGTCAGTCCATCCACATATGAACTAAGGCAAGCGTAATTTTCAACACACAGAGGGTGCATAACTCGGGCCAGTTAAGGAGTTGGCTGCACCGCTATTTCCAGCTTCTTCACGAATTGTAGATATTCAAATAAAGTTCTACCAAATCATCCACTTGGTCATCAGAATCTCTAAGGTTGGCATCGAATGCTGGCGATTCCATATAGCGTTGTGGATTGGCGTCAATAGTATGCAGAATGTCTTTTAACTCAGAGGAGTCGTTGACTGAAACTACATGGCCATTCTTCCCATCCTCTATACACGCCCCAACTGCTCCTCGGTCTGAGGCTACGACCCAGCACCCACAGTGAATAGCTTCTCTGGTAACCAATCCATAACTTTCAGGCCATATAGAAGGAGCCATTAACACATCTATATTGCTGTAGAGCTCAGCAATGCTACTCTGCGATGTTTTAGCAATAATCTTTACTGTTGTACTACCCCATACCTCTTCCCGGTAACTGCCCGGCGTTGCGGCATGATCAACCACGAGTAGTTCAAGATTGCTCAACTCTTTGCTTGTGACCATGGCATTTTTAATAGCAAAAAGTCCTTTATGCCTTTGCATACCACCAATATGCGCAAGCCTGACTTTTCCATCAGTTGACGGGTTCCGGGCAGCGGGAGTCAGTCTAGACAAGCCGTTCTCAATAACTCTCACATTATCAAGTCCAGTGTTCTTGTAGATTTCCCCAAATGACTCGGATACAGCGAGCACACCATTGGCGCCTTCAATTTCTGCCTGCAATGTATATCTTCTGCTAGATCCGGAAATCAGTGATTTAAGATTCTCACTCCCAAACTGATAGGTATCGATGATGTCATTAGAGTCCGTAAGAAACTGCTTGTCAGATACCCACCAACCATCGTGGGCAGTAATAACGTAGGGTATGTTTCTCGCACGAGTGGCAGTAACAATCGACTCTGTTAAGCGTTGTATGCAATGAAAGTGAACAATGTCTGGGTCTACCTTCTCCAAATAGTTGTCAAAGTGCATCTTCATTTGAGAATCTGACAGCGCTTGATCTCTACCGGGCGGGCAAGTAACGGCAGTGACTTTTACATCGTCCTGCAAGTATTTACTTACCTCGTAAGCGTTTTTCCCAGACTTACTGCAGAATACTTCTATTTCAAATCTATCCTTATAATTAGCCAACATAGCAGATATG
>CAZQKJ010000376.1:0-4215 GCA_964593315.1 uncultured Granulosicoccaceae bacterium | reverse complement strand
CTACATTCCAGGTAACCGTAGTATTTCCGCTAAGCGACTCTCCACCATTAGGACTGGTCACCGCAAAGGGGCCGGCAACACCATCAAGAGTAATCGCCTGGAATGCTGTTTCGACACCGCCAAGTCCATCGCGTGCAGTGAATGCAAAGTCCATGTTTCGTCCATGTGTTGGCAACTTCTCAGAGAGACTGGATGTGTTTGCGTCAACTGACGCAAATTCCGGAAAGAACCGAAACGCGTCTGGCGTAGGTGGCAACACTCTGAACAAAGGTATTGCACCATCATCTGAGGCGTTCAACGCCGCCTGCGGACCAAGATCAATTTGTTCCCACGAATAAGTTAACGGGTCGTTATCAGCATCGGTACCGCTGCCGATCATAACAAAGGGAGTGGAGTGAGGAATCGTGTAGCCGCCTTCAGGATTTGGCGTAGGTATAGAGTTGCCTGTAGAAGTTACCACACCGCAGTTGGCACCACTACCTACGGTAACATGATTGAGCATTTCAACATGGCTGATTGCATGCATTTGCGCATCAGAGTTGCTCTGCAGGTTATCCGCACCGCAGATTCCTGCGTAGGCTTGTATAGTTGATCCGCTGCCTGGCTCGTATGCGGTCGAACCGTTGCGGTTTGCACCTGAGCAATTTCCATTCGCCCCATTAAAGGTGTGATTTCCAGAAAACTGGTGCCCTATTTCATGAGCAACAAAATCAACGTCGAACACGTTCCCGGTAGGACTGGGTAATCCAGTAACACCACGCGCTTTGAAGGAAGGATTACAAACCACACCCAATGAAGCTAAACCACCGGCACCGGTACTAAAGGTATGACCAATATCATAACTCAAGCCATTGGAAGCCGAATCGTTGTCAAGCACAACTTGCGATTCACCTATGAGCAAGAAGGCATTGTTGTTCCCGTTAAACGGATCGGTGGCAGGATCCGGGTATGCAGATATAAACGGAATCGTAAAAGTGATGCCAAGCTCTTTTTCGTAGATACCGGTCACTCGATTGATCGTTGTGACAACAGCTGATGTAGCAGCCGCTGAACTGCCAAAAAACTGCGTGTACTCACCGGTTGTTGCAATAGCTAAAGCGTATGACCGCAACACATCTCCGGAACGGCTTTGTACTCCAGATGAATGGGGCAATATTCCCGGGCTGGTAGAATCAAGCAAACACTGCCTTGCTTCGCCTTTACTTGCTTTGAAATAACTCACATACAGTTCGTCATTTCCTTTGAATTTGGGATCTACAAACCATCTGCTGCCGTACTGCAGCACCTGAGCATGGAAGCCAGCTGGCGTTAGATCAAGTACAACAGTAGTACTGGCGTCATTCACTGCCTCACCACGATAGGTAGTAATCTCTGGAAATCGCACCTCCATTTGTGGAGACAACACTTGCGAACGCCGTATAGAAAATTGTGCAAACCCACCATCCGGGGACGGAAGATAGATAAAGGTAGAAGTTGGTTGTCGACGGGCACTACCACCTGACTGATGCCGCGGAGCCTGAGACAAAATATTTCTCAGTCTGTCCAGATCAACAACAGAATCACGCCCGTTAATCGCGAGCACATTAGGTTCAACACCTGTTGTTTGTTGCGATGTCGTACTTGCAGTAGCGCGCGTCCAGATTCTGTCTGGTGAAAATTGTGCGCTGAAACTTCCCGGATCGGAAATCGAAGATGTAACCGGGCTATGGTTAATAATACTCAATGCGCTTTGGGCGTTAGCAAGTCCGGAAAACCCCATTAGCATCGCTGCCAAAGTGTACCTTAGAAATAGATTCACGTCTCAACCTCCTGTCAATCAGTGTTTAGCACATGCACCAGGTCAAATTCTGGCACTCCGTCATGGACTATTCCAGCACCTTAACCGTTGTAGTCTTACTCTGCAGCTTCAGAACAGCTTGCTATATATAGAAAGGGATAAATACAAGGGGCCAAAATGGCCCCTTTATAAACTTACTACTTACTGTCTACTATCTGCCAAGGCACTGATCAATGGTCAAGTCGCAGTTGTCAAGAATTCGAAGTTCATCGTCTGAAAAAACCACACGACTAGGATCGATATTCAATAGAGACTTTGACGGCGCTCTTGGAAAGCCGGTTGATGATTCACAGTTTATCTGAGTATCACCCGCTCCACCCGTCTGTCCCTGACCATTGCAAAAGTCAAAGCCACTGCCGCCATTTATTTGATCGTTACCTGGACCACCAAGAATGGTGTCAGCACCGGCCTCACCAAAAATCACGTCACGTGATCCCTGACCATTGATAAAATCGGCGCCGTTTCCACCAAACAATTCGTCAGCTCCAAGACCGCCTTGAATCTCGTCGTCACCACCAAATCCCTCGATTAAATCAAGTCCCGGATCGCCTCTCATGAAATCGGCTACCGTTGATCCGAACAGCTTATCGTTGTTGCCGTTACCACGCATATCAGTACCAAAAAGTGAATTGGAGGTCAGCGTATCATCTCCTGAACCACCGGACATAATGTCACTGAATCCGGACGTGACATCATTGGTGACCAGTATATCTGCACCGCCTTGTCCAAAGAGGAAATCGTTATTGTCACTGCCGTACAATTCATCATCACCTGTGCCTCCGAAAAGATCATTGGCGGAATCATCATTCCCGTTTTCGTCGCCGCCATAAATTACGTCTTCGCCGGCACCGCCACGTATCGTATCGAATCCATTCATACCGCATATAATATCGTCGCCACCAAGCCCGGAAATAGAATCAGAACCACCGGTACCGACAATAATATCGTCACCTGATGTGGCGTCATTGTTGCCGATTTCAATATTGGCGGGTAAACCTGCACAAGTTTGGAAGCGAGTAAAAAGTACGTCAAATTGGGAATCAACTTGGTTGCCATTCACATCAGTACAATTTACATCCACCTCTGTACTTGACCAACTAACCACAGTACAAAGGCTACTGGAGGGACCATAAGCAGATACCTGTATGTTGCCACCGTATTCAACTAACAAACCAGGAAAAGTAACTTCATACTGTCCAGTGCTGTTTTTTATCGCTGTAGGATCCGCGCCTTGTGGGTTGTGCGAAAAAAACGTTGGAGGGGTGTAACTTGTGGTGGAGGATGAGTTATCAGCCCATACATAAGCATCATCATTTGAACCGACTCGGAGAAAGGTGAAAGCATTATCAACCGGAAGTCCATCATTATTGAAACAAAGAACATTAGCAGTGGATCCACCCCAGAAATTCACCTTGCAATGGTTCTCAGTGTTGTACGCCGTAACCTGAATGTGCCCACCTTCAAAGTTAGGACCGCCGGGCGTAGTCACAGTATAATTTCCAACGCTGTTTCTAGCGGCGGTAAGTGCCCCCCCCCAGGGATTATTTGTGCAGCAGGGATTGCCGGCACCTGAGACCCATGCAGCCGCATCTTCGAGAGTGCTCGTCAAACGCACCGTAAAGCGCGCATCTTTAGGATTGCCGTCAAAGTCATAGCAAGCGACAAACACAGCACTACCAGGAAAAGAAAAGATCTCAACGTTGCAGTGAATGGCTGCATCATAAGATGTCACTGTCGGAATGAAGTTTCTGGTGCTGCCAAAGTCAACCGTATAGGTGCCACTCCCGGTTTGAGTGACAACAATATCTTCCCCGGTTGAGTTGTAGCGCCAGGTTGAAGAACCAGTACCTGAGTAGGTGGCGCTGGAACTGGCACTGCTGTGCCAGACATAGCTGTCTTCATCATTAAACGCTTCACGCGAAGCATCTACTGTATTACCAGCCCCTAAAACCGCAGGGCTGTTGGGCTCACTTTGCGCCATGGTTGTGCCATTGAAAAGCCCCCCCATGAACAGCAAGCTGGCTCCTAACCAAAGTCGTTTTGATACCTTAAAATCCATTTCATCTCTCCTTGAGAACAATGTAAGTAGATTGGCCGATTAAACATCGATGCCCTGCTGGCCACTCAGGACCTCGATCAAATCCACTTCAAGAGCACTCCTGCTCCGTTGTCGGAAGTCTAGCTAACAAAGATTAAAAATGTATCCATCTTATAGAGGATTGACATTCCAAGAAATTTAGTATCCACCACGGATTGACCGGGCACCAATCACTCAAATGACACCAGCTGGAATCATTTATAGATCGATCGATATAGAATTTGAATACTTACAAAGAATTTGTAGATCGGTTTTCAATTGGCTGCATTGTTAAGTGTTC
>CAZQKJ010000375.1:0-4221 GCA_964593315.1 uncultured Granulosicoccaceae bacterium | reverse complement strand
GCCAGAACAACAACCCAAACCAAAAAAAAGCCTCACCTGATTCAGGTGAGGCTTTTATAGTTTTAAAAAGTGAAACTTTATACCTTCCCCTTCCAGGGCACTAACCACGTCTCAAGCCAGCGGATGCCAATATCGATCAGAAAGCCGATAATTCCAATCAGGATAATGCCGACAATAACAATATCAGTAAGCTGAAATTTTGATGCCACCATGATCATCATGCCCAGGCCTTTCTCTGCGGCTACCAGCTCTGCGGCTACCACCGTGCCCCAGCAAACACCCATGGCCACTCGGGCACCGGTAAAGATTTCGGGTAGTGAGTTTGGAATGATCACTTTACGCAAGATTTGCCACTTGCTGGCACCGAGTGAGTAGGCGGCATGTACCTTGGTAATCGCCACACCCGATACACCTGATCTTGCGGCGATGGTCATGATCCATAGGGCTGCCAGAAACAGCAGTATGATTTTTGATTGCTCGCCGATGCCGAACCATATGATCATTAGAGGTATCAGTGCCAGTGGTGGAACAGGGCGCATGAACTCAACGATTGGATCAAACCAACCTCGAGCCCAGTTGGTCAGGCCCATGGCATAGCCAAGGGGTATTCCCATCAATGCACCAAAGAAAAAGCCCAGTAAAACGCGTTGTAGTGATGCCCAGGTGTGTTCAAGTAATGTGAAATTTCTATAACCGTCAGCGTTTAGTTCTAAAAACCGGTTGGTTGTTACTTCTGGTGCTGGTAAGTAAAGGCGCGCCATGCGGAACCCGGTAGCGGGCTCGAAGAACACGCCGCCTTTGGGAGTCAGGGAAAGCGACCCTTGTGGTAGTGAAATTTTCTCGCCTGGATTAATGGGTTCACCGTTGTAGTGTGTGATCCTGGCGCCGTCTTTTTTCTTGAACTCATCGTTGCTGAAGACGCTGATAATTTTCGAGCCATACCGAGGTACAACCAGACTATCGTTTTTTGCAAAACCATCACCCGGATCAACTTCAGTTTTTTTAGGTATACGCCCCGGGTTGCCGTCTTCATCTTTTGTGAGCTGTACGTCTTCCTCATAGACGGTAACGGTTACTGTAGCGTCGTCTGTATCACCGTTTTCAAGTGTAGAGGTGTAGTCAAAAGTGACGGTACCATCAAAGGGTCCTTTGGCTTTTGGCAACGGCAACGATGAATTGGTGAACGCAACCCACAGTGCAAAGATCGCCAGTACTGAAAGTACACTCGCTGTGCGGTTTGCGCGTACGGCGCTTTCATCACCAAAGGTAACTGTCTTTAGTGATGTGTAGTCTTTTTTGGTAAAGAATGATCGTGTTGCCCAGTTAACAACGTAAAGACTAATCAGAAATAATAGAATATAAACAACAAAAACAATGATTCCAGTCATTATGATTCCTCCGCCCGGCCCATGATCTCTTCTTCCATCTCCCAGATCATCGATAAAATTTCTTCGCGTGTGCTTGCGTAGTCGGGGTGTGCTTTTACTTCGCGTAAGTCGTTACCCACGCCCATATCTGCAAATGGTAGTTGATACTCTTTGTGAATGCGTCCAGGCCGTGGCGCCATCACCAGTAGCCTTTCGCCAAGGAGTAGTGCTTCTTCTACTGAGTGGGTTATCAAGATAATAGTCTTGCCGGTTTCTTTCCATAGATCCAGAACCAGTGATTGCATTTTTTCTCGTGTTAATGCGTCCAGTGCACCGAGTGGCTCATCCATTAAAATAACGTCTGGCTCATTGGCCAGGCAACGGGCAAGAGCGACGCGCTGCTGCATTCCTCCTGAGAGTTCGTATACCATTTTTTCTTTGAAGTCCTGCAATCCGACAATATCCAAAAGTCGGTCTACTTTTGGAGCGCTGTCCTTGCGTGATACGCCTTTCATATCGGGGCCAAATGATACGTTCTTTCTGACGCTCATCCATTCAAACAAAGCACCTTGCTGGAAAACCATGCCGCGCTCGGGACTGGGGCCGGTTACTGTTTCCTCGTGTAGAACAATTCTGCCATCGGTTGGTACAAGGAATCCTGCAACAATATTCAGTAGTGTTGTTTTGCCACAACCGGAAGGGCCGAGCACACTCATTAATTCACCGGACTTAATATTCAGTGTGACGTTTTTTAGAGCTTGTACTGATCCGCCTTTGGGCAAATCAAAGCGCATCGAAATATCATCTATCAGCAGACCTGACACTATGGCTTCCTCAGGTTATTAAATTTGTATGGGCACTAATTAGAATTAGTTTGCAGGGATAATTAACTTGTACAGGCTGGGAATTAAAAAAGGCGACCCTCCGTTAGGAAGGTCGCCTGATTTTAAAGCGCTAACAATAAGAACTACATGCTTTTTGCGGCTTCCAAAGGTCCAGCGTTTACGTTTTCGCTGTAGCTGTCTTTAGCAGCGTCGATAGAGCCCGCTCCAACGAATACATCTGCAACACCTTTCATGAACTCTGCAGCGCCGCCACCAAGCCATTTGTCAGAGATCTGATCGTCAACAGTTGGGAATACAAAGGTAGACATAGTCGATGCAGTGTCTTCTTCTGACATACCAGCATCCTTTGCAATAGCCGTTAGCATCTCAGCTGGCTGACCGTCTGCCCATGCTGCGTTTGCTTTTGCAGTGACTGCAAGGAACTTGGCAAGAACTTCAGGGTTCTCGGCAATGAATGACGAAGGAGCAGTTGTTGCGTCAAATACCAGGATGCCGAGTTCTTCTTTTTCTGCACCTGTCAGAAGGATGTTGCCTGACTCAACCATACGGCGTAGTGCGCCACCCCAACCACAAGCCATATCAACAGAACCCTGAGCGAGTGCTGCCTGGCCTTCAGCAGGTGCCATATCGACAACGGTAAGGCTGTCTAGTGCAACACCGAAGTGATTCATCTGGCTAAGGAAACCGTAGTGTGCAGCTGTACCCAGTGGAACAGCAACGCGCTTACCGGCCAGTTCGCTTGCAGAGTCTTTGTCTATTTCAAGTTCAGAGCGTACAACGCAGTTGTCGTTCTCTGAGTAGGAGACGGCGACATCTACGATCTGAAGATCTTGTCCTGCTGAAGTCGCAACAACAAATGGTGGTACGCCTTGCGATACAGAGATATCGATATCACCAGAGGCCATAGCAGCAGACATTGCTGTACCGGTATCAAAAGAGACCCAGTTTACTTTCATGCCGAGGGCTTCATCATAGGCGCCTGATACTTTTGAAGCCTGGAATGGCATTGGCCACTCGAGGAAGTAAGCGACGTTAAGTTCTTCCTGTGCCAGAGCGGACTGCGCACCAACTAATAGTGCTGCACCAGCGGTAACGGAAATAAGATTTGATTTTAAACTCATATTTAATGTCTCTCCCAATTGGGTTTGAGTGTGGCTGTAGCCATAACGGTTGTTTCAACCGACGACAATGCGAGGCTGAAACGTTGCGGATTCTAAGCGGCCGCATGGCCGGGCGCCCGGCTTATCCGGACTGCTCGGAACATTTTGCCGTGTAAACGTGTACCCAAACTGTCTACGGTGCACGATTTAGTGAAATGTACGTCCAAGCTGGGACATAGCACCGCGCCCGTGCCGAGTAAGCACCGACGCAGTATCGCAACTCGACCTGTAATTTACAACGAGATCTAGCGACGGTGTCGTTTCTATTCGGGACTTCCCGCAGGGCGAGCTCTGCGGTATCACTCGCAATTGTGTCAGGGCGGCGGCTAATTGTTTCAGGAGGTCGCGCTACGGTGCAGCGCGCAGGGCAGGGGGCGAGGGTGAGCTGAGAAAATGGGTTAAAAGAGTGCGGAGCAGTCGTGCGTTGGCTGGGCCGGCTGAGTCAGGCGGTGCACGACAAAAAAAGCCCGTTCAATTGAACGGGCTTTGGTTGTTAAGTCAAATTGGTGCGTCTAGATGCTGGGGCCGAGTTTTTTCTCGAGATCTTTCACGCTTTTCCTGGCGCCCACATTGTGGGGTGATATGTCCAGCACTCTTTCAAACGCGTGAAGTGCTTTATCTGTCTGACCCATTTTGATCATGATCATGCCGATGCCGGAAATTGCGCCGAAGTGGCGTGGCTCAAGGGTCAGGGTCTTTTCGATGTCAGATAGAGACTGCTGATAGTTTCCCAGCAGATAGTGAACGGTCGCGCGTCGATTCCATGCCTCTGCAAAGTCCGACTCCTTTTCAACCAATCCGTCGAGCAGGCTCAGTGCTACGGTGTAACGTCCGGTGCTCATGGCCTCA
>CAZQKJ010000374.1:0-4226 GCA_964593315.1 uncultured Granulosicoccaceae bacterium | reverse complement strand
CCCATTGTCTTCGCCGTTTTCTGCACCCGGATCAGTACCATTGTCTGAATCATCGGTAGCTGTCAGTGCAGGATCAGGCAGGCCTGTAGCAGGATCAATTCCCTCACTACCCGCTGCTCCCTGGTTTTCAAGCCCTTGTGACTGACTATCGATACCATCCGGATCAATGGTGACTATAAACGTCACTTCAAAAGTATCGCCAATGTTCAGCTGACCGGAACCATCCAGCATGTCCTGCATAGTGTCTGCTTCCCAGGCAGCATTGGCACCAGGTGCGGTACCCGAACCTGTAAAATTCTGTACCGCTAAACTTCCCGGCACTACGTTGACAAACGCGTTACCAAACTCGGTGGCTATATCATCCGTCAATGATAAGGTCGTCAGATCAACTGTACCGTTGTTTTCATACACAAAGGTAAACGGAACATCGAAGTTATCGCCATTGGCAACCGGATCACCTGCTCTCTTGGCAAGACCCACTGATGGTATTAACAGCGGTGTTGGATCATCTGATGTGCCTTCACCGTTATTGCTATTAGGGTCAGTACCATTATCACTGTCGTCAGTTACCATGATCGGATTGCCAGAGCTATCAGTCAGCGGGTTACCGTTAGCATCTACCGCGTCACCACCAGCTGTTACCTGGTTATTCAACTGACCTGGTGCACCTGCGGCATCCGGATCGACTTCTACTGTGAACTGGGTAGTGAATGAATCACCTACGGCCAACTGGGTTGGTACCGTCTGATCAATCATCTCGATTGCACCGCTACCATTCCACGCAGTATCTACTGCAACACTGCTGGTTGGATCGGTTGGGCCTACTGTCACTACAATGTTACCCGCACTAACCAGCGCTGTACCGTATTGAGTAGCAAGATCTTCTACTAACGTCAGACCAGCCAGCGCTACGTTACCGGTGTTCTCGGTAACCAACTCATAGGTTACTGAGTAGTTGCCGTTTGGCAGCAGTACCGGCGTACCGAATACCTGCTTGGCTACTGAGATGTCCGGAATAATGATTGGCGTTGGATCGTTACCGAAGGTACCATCACCATTGTCTTCACCGTTTTCACCATTTGGATCTACACCGTTGTCGCTGTCGTCAACTGCTGTAATCGGGTTGCCACTGGCATCCGTTAATGGATTACCGTTTTGATCAAGTCCTTCACCTGCAGAGCTTGCCTGGTTCTCAAGACTAGACATTGATGTTCCACCCGCATCAGGATCTATGGTCACTGTAAACACCACTTCAAAGGTGTCATCAATGTCGATAGCACCAGTCGAAGTAATGAGAGACTGAGTTGTGTCACCCTCCCACGCTGCATTGGCTGTTGGTGCGGCCCCTGTACCCGCGAAGTTTTGCACTGCAAGACTGCCCGGTACAATGCTCACGAACTGAGCACCAAACTCGGTCGCAATGTCATCAGTTATATTTACATTATCAAGTGATGTATTACCGGTGTTTTCCCAAACCAGCGTAAACTCAACATCGAAGTTGTCACCATTCGGTACTGCATCTCCGGCCATCTTAGCCAGACCAATACTTGGTATATAGAGCGGCGTTGGATCATCTGATGTGCCCATATCACCCGGTGCCGTTTAGTTAGGATCAGACTGGTCTGCTCCGCTGTCACTGTCATCGGTTGCTGTGATTGGAGCACCAGTTGAATCTGTGTACGGATTACCGTTCTCATCCACTGCAGCACCACCCGCAGTGACTGTGTTCTCCAGAACACCTGTAGCTGCAGCTGCATCTATCTCTACATTAAACTGGAAGACAAACGAGTCACCGACAGCTAACAAACTTGAAATCGCTGTATCTACAATCTCTGTAGCTGAGCCACCATTCCAGGTAGCTGAGTCAAGCGTTACTGTGCTTGATGCATCAGCCGGAGGTGTAATCATTGTCAGACCACTGGCATTGACATACGCTGCACCAAACTGGGTCGCTAAGTCTTCACCCAGTGTGAGGTTCGCAAGATCAACGGTACCGGTGTTCTCTATAACAACCTGATAGGTCGCTTCATAGTTACCGTTACTGAGCTGTACCGGCTGCCCTACTGACTCTTTAGCGGCGGATACATCAGCAATAATGATCGGTGTTGGATCGTTCCCAAACACACCATCGCCATTGTCTTCACCGTTCTCAGCGCCCGGATCTGTACCGTTGTCTGAATCATCAGTCGCAGTCAGTGCCGGGTCAGGTAAGCCTGTGTCAGGATCTATTGCAGCACCACCTGCTGTGCCCTGGTTCTCGAGCCCTTGTGACATACTATCTATGCCATCAGGATCGATCTCGACAATAAACGCGACCTCAAAAGTATCACCAATATTCGCCTGACCTGTGCCATCCAGCAGATCGAGTGAGGTATCACCTTCCCAGGCTACATTGGCTCCCGGTGCTATTCCCGTACCCACAAAGTTCTGTACGGCAAGACTGCCCGGTACTACGTTAACAAATGCATTGCCAAACTCAGCTGCGATGTCATCTGTCAGAGATAGTGCACCAAGATCAACTGTACCTGTATTCTCATAAACAAACGTGAACGGTATGTTGAAGTTGTCACCGTTAGGTACTGCATCACCTGCAGTCTTAGCCAAACCGACAGCTGGCAGAATCAGTGGAGTTGGATCATCTGAACCACCTTCACCATTGTCACCGTTTGGATCTGTACCGTTATCACTGTCATCAGTGACCATGATCGGGTTACCAGAACTATCAGTCAATGGGTTACCGTCAGCATCAACTGCATCACCACCGGCTGTTACCTGGTTATTCAACTGACCCGGTGCACCTGCGGCATCCGGATCTACTTCTACTGTGAACTGTGTGGTGAATGAATCACCGACAGCGAGCACAGTGGTAACAGACTGGTCAATCATCTCGATTGCACCACTACCGTTCCATGCAGTATCTACTGCAACGCTGCTTGCCAGATCACTCGGGCCTGCCGTGACTACGATGTTGCCAGCGCTTACCAGCGCTGTACCATATTGTGTGGCCAGATCTTCTATCAATGACAGATTGGCCAGTGCTACGTTACCGGTGTTCTCAGTGACTAACTCATAAGTCACTGAGTAGTTACCGTTAGGCAGCAGTATTGGTGTACCTGCTACCTGCTTGGCGACTGAGATGTCCGGGATAATGATCGGTGTCGGATCGTTACCGAATACACCGTCGCCATCGTCTTCACCGTTCTCGCCTGTAGGGTTAGCGCCGTTATCACTGTCGTCAGTTGCCGCAATCGGGTTACCACTGTCATCGGTTAATGGATTACCGTTCTGATCAAGCGCATCACCATTGGACGTTGCCTGGTTTTCCAGACCACTTATTGAAGTACCACCGGCATCGGGATCGATCGTGACCGTGAACACCACTTCAAACGTGTCGTTAACATCCAGCGCACCGGCTGAGGTGATCAATGACTGTGTTGTATCACCTTCCCAGCCTGCATTGGCTGCCGGTGCAGCACCGGTACCAGCAAAGTTCTGCACAGCAAGACTACCCGGCACAATGCTGACAAACTGCGCACCGAACTGGGTCGCTATGTCATCAATCAGATCAACGTTATCCAGCGATGTGTTACCGGTGTTCTGCCAAACCAGCGTAAACTCAACATCGAAGTTATCACCGTTCGGTACCGCATCCCCCGCTTCTTTAGCCAAACCAATGCCTGGGATATACAAAGGAGTTGGATCATCACTGCCACCACTGTCTCCCGGAGCGCCAGTGTTAGAATCTGAAGGTTCGGCACCACTATCACTGTCATCCGTCGCTGTGATCGGAGCGCCGGTTGAATCTGTATACGGATTTCCGTTCTCATCGACAGCATCACCGGACACGGTGACCTGGTTTTCGAGTACACCCGTTGCAGCGACTGCATCAATCTCTACCATAAACTCAAAGACAAATGAGTCACCGACTGCCAAAGCAGAAGGCGCTGTAAGATCGACAATCTCAGTGGCACTGCCACCATTCCAGTTGGCACCATCAAGCGTCACAGTGCTTGTGGCATCTGCAGGTGGTGTGGTTAATGTCAGGCCGTATGCATTCACATAAGCTGCACCAAACTGCGTGGCCAAATCTTCTGCCAACGTCAGGTTCAGAAGGTCCACCGTACCAGTGTTCTCTATTACTACCTGATAGATAGCTTCAAAGTTACCGTTAGGCAGCGACGTAGGCGTGCCTGCTACTTCTTTAGCCGCAGATACATCCGCAATGA
>CAZQKJ010000373.1:0-4240 GCA_964593315.1 uncultured Granulosicoccaceae bacterium | reverse complement strand
GTTGTATATAAAGGGGGATCGTTGGTGAGTCCGATCCTCAGGTCTTGTCTGTCTGCGGTGCTTCGCTGCCATCATTAGGTTTGTTGATTTTAAGCTTGCCGGGTTCGGTGTTTTCGGCCACCGGTATGTCCGAATTTGGCTCTTCTGATTCATCGAACTCGGGTGGCACCCAGTTAGCGTTTTTGATGAGCTCTCCGGTATTGGGTATCACCTGCACACAGCGGTCATCCCAAAGCTGCAGCATTTTGTAGTCTTTCTTGTTTGTGACCGCAAGGCCTGGCAAACCATTGGCCTCTAACCACTCCTGGACCGGGGCTACGTGGTCGGCAATCGAGGCGCGCGCTGTGAATACCCGAACTTCGATATCCATATCCATCCAGCGCTTCACGCGCTCAACCATCAGTGGAATGGGTTTGCCAATGTGCTGGTGGCCTTTCCAGCCGTCCCATTCAGCCAGTGTTCCATCCAGATCAACGCCAATCCACTTATTGCCAATTCTTGACTCTTTTTTAGCACTGTCTTTTTTTTCTGGCATCTGCAAATCTTCAATCGGTTTTAAATCCGGTTTCCCGGGGCTAGCAAGCTCTGCGGGAAGGTTATGTCAGGACATTACACAGTTCAAGTTGAATTTTGCCAATGTGTGACTCATCAAAGTATTGCAGGCCCAAAGTAATACAAGCTCAAGGTAGTACAAGATCAGTGCTGTAGCCGTTAACAATTACCAGGGAAGCAGCTTTCATTTGGAAAAGGCTGAATTGTGTTGTCGCTATGACGGCTTGTAGTTGGAATCAGCGGGCAATTGTGACAGCACGTCAAGCGCTTTCATGTAGTCATCGCGGGTGATGCAGATCGCGCCCATTGACATAAGATGTTCAGTGGGCAGCTGACAGTCAATCATATCAAAGCGGCCACTGCCCGCGAGCGCCACCAGTGCAATCTTTGAGGCATCGTTGCGCTTGCTGAACATGGATTCCCCGACAAAGATTCTGCCAACGATAACACCGTACAAGCCGCCAACTAATTCGTCGTCTTGCCAGACTTCTATGGATTCTGCATGGCCATGTTTTGCAAGTTCGCAATAGGCATTGGTCATATCAGTGGTGATCCAGGTGCCTTCTGATTTTTCGCGAATTTCGCTGCATGCCTCGATGACCTTACGGAATGCTTTACTGTAGCTGATTTGAAACTGCTGTTTCTTTATTACCTTGCGTAAGCTGCGCCGCACTTTTAATTCGTCGGGCAAAATAATACAGCGTGGATCCGGTGCCCACCAAAGCACCGGTTCACCTTCTGAATACCAGGGAAATATCCCTTGTCGATAAGCGCTGATGAGGCGTTCAGGTTTGAGATTGCTGCCGGCCATTAATAAGCCGTTCGGGGAGGATTTCGCCATGTGGACTGGCGGAAACGGCGTGATGTCGTCGGTGTCTTCCAGGAACGGAATTGGCAGATGATAGTCTGTCACTGGTGTTAGCTGGTTTCTTCTGTTCGAAATGGCAGCAGCGACTTTAACTCTTCGCAGCGTTCCTCCATGAGAGGGGTCTCCTGTTTTAAAAAATTGGCTACGGCGTGGCGAAAGCCTTCGTCCCGCAGGTAGTGTGCAGACCATGTGGGAGTAGGTATAAAGCCTCGGCTGATTTTGTGTTCACCCTGTGCGCCAGGTTCAAACCTTTTAATCTTGTGCTTAATGCAGTAGTCAATGCCCTGGTAGTAGCATGCCTCGAAGTGGAGACTATGAAACTCTTCATGACAGCCCCAGTAGCGTCCGTAGAGTGTGTCGCCGCCTTTGAACATCACCGAGCATGCTATACGTTGGTTGTTGTAATACGCAAAAACAACGATGATGTCATCGCCCATGGTGCTGCCGATTTCGGTAAAGAAATTGGTATTGAGTGTTGGCGTGCCCCACTTGCGATTAAAAGTATCCAGATAAAACCGAATCACTTCGCGCCAGTCTTTTTCTTCAAGCTCTGAGCCATGATGAACTTTGAGAGTGATATCCTGCTCTGCAACGCGTTTTCGCTCGCGCCGCATGTTCTTTCGCTTCTTTGATACGCAGGAAGCCAGGAAGTCATCGAAATCCTTGTAGTTATCATTGACCCAAATGTATTGGCAACCCATGCGTTTAAGGTAGTTGTGTTGGGTCAGTAAACCAGCTTCCTCTTTTAGAGGAAACAGCCAGTGCATACCAGAGAGGTTTTGTTTGTCGGTTACTGCAATTGCAGCAGACAATAGTGCTTTGGCGCAGGAGTCGTAATTTTGTTCAGGGTGTATGAGCAGTCTTGGGCCGGTAGCCGGAGTGAATGGCGCCGCGCAAATTAATTTCGGGTAGTAACTCGCGCCGCTTCTCTCGTAAGCATCTGCCCAGGCGAAATCGAAGACAAACTCGCCATAGGAGTTGGTTTTAAGATAGCTGGGTGCTGCGGCGATCAGTTTCCCTTCTTCATTTTTGAGTAGCAGGTGGTACGGGTGCCAGCCAAACTCCGGGTCTACACATTGGTTATTTTCAAGTGCACTTAAAAATTCATAGCGTACAAACGGATTACCCTGATGAGACAGGGCATTCCAGTCTTCTTTTGCGACCTTGTCAATTGTGCTGCCGACTTCCACTGTCATGGATTCGGGTGCTGGTTTAGATCCTGACACCGGTCTGATGACTTTCTGCTAGCTCTTGCTGGCTAGTGCGTCAAGATATTTTTCTGCATCCAGTGCTGCCATGCATCCGGTACCCGCCGAAGTGATTGCCTGTCGGTAGATGTGATCCATGACATCCCCGGCGGCGAAAACCCCTTCAACGCTCGTGGCGGTCGCGTTACCACTGAGGCCACTCTTTACTTTTATGTAGCCACCCTCCATCTCAAGCTGTCCCTCAAAGATGCCGGTGTTGGGTGTGTGACCGATGGCAATGAATACGCCGTGTAGATCGATATCTTCGGTGCTGCCGTCCTCGGTGCTTTTGAGGCGCATGCCTGTAACACCAGAGTCATCACCCAGTACTTCATCGAGCGTGTTGTTCCACTTGATGTTAACCAGGCCTGAATCCTGTTTCTCAAAAAGATGCGTCTGCATAATTTTTTCTGAGCGCAGTTGATCGCGTCGATGAACCAGCACGACTTCAGAGGCAATGTTAGATAGGTACAAGGCTTCTTCAACAGCCGTATTGCCGCCACCGATGACAGCCACACGTTTGTTCTTGTAGAAGAATCCGTCACAGGTGGCACAGGCGGATACGCCGCGGCCTTTGAAGGCTTCTTCTGAGGGCAGTCCGAGGTAGCGAGCGCTGGCCCCGGTAGAGATGATCAGTGCATCGCAGGTGTAGGACGCAGATTCACCCTTGAGGGTGAACGGTCGCTGGCTCAGGTCAAGTTCGGTGATGAAGTCATTCACTAACTCTGTTTCAAAGCGCTCTGCGTGCTTTTGAAAACGTTCCATCAGAGCAGGTCCCTGAACGCCTTCGTTATCTGCGGGCCAGTTGTCTACATCGGTGGTGGTCATGAGTTGGCCGCCTTGTTCCATGCCGGTGATTAATACCGGTTGGAGATTGGCGCGCGCAGCGTACACAGCAGCAGTGTAGCCTGCAGGTCCGGATCCGAGGATCAATAGCTTACAGTGTCTGGTTTCGGTCATACAGTTTTAGCTTTGTTAATTGGTGGATGGCATCGGGTGCATAATTCATGACAATCCCTTCACCAGGCTTTGTTGGGGGCGCCGGACAGCTTACTATCGAACGTCGCGCTGGCATTGTACATCACGCAAGCCGCAGGCTGGCATTTGATAGAAGCCGGTCGGCATTGTGTGTCGGACTTCCAGTTGGAACCATTGCCACACTACGGATATGCATTGACCAACAAAGCTGCCCGGGGTTCGCAGAAAAGCGGATCGCGGAAAAAGCAACCAGCCGCAAAAGGTGCCCAGCCTCTAAGCGGCACCTCGCGCCGTGCCGCTGGCGCTGCTCGCAATTCTTCGGGTGGCAATTCGTCTGACGAATCATCAGTGGGCAGGAACGCCCTTGCCGGACTCAAAATTCCATTCAGTGGGAGCTCTCGTATTAAAACCCCGATGGAAGCTGAGCTATCCGCACGAGCATTGACGCTGCTGAAGCGCGGGTTTCGGGAGGCTGTTGCGATTCTTGTGGCGGTGGTTGCGATCCTGATGTTTATATCACTGGTTACCTTTCACGTCAGTGACCCGAGCTGGTCACACACGGGCGGTTACGGGCAGGTGAAGAACATGGGCGGGA
>CAZQKJ010000372.1:0-4246 GCA_964593315.1 uncultured Granulosicoccaceae bacterium | reverse complement strand
ATTCTATTGTGCCATCACAGGCGGCACAGGATTATCGTCGGGGACGCGGGCTCCTACCGGCAGCATACGCTTTTTCACGTTATCGGTTTCTCGGTGACAAACATTTGTTTTTTTGGTTGCTTTCCAATCGCATGGCACCACCAGCGGTATTTGTTTTGCCATTTATTGAGTTGTATTCCGCAATGAAACTCTTCGACACACCACTTGCGGTGGCACTGGCACATTGTCTTTTCAATGTTCCGTTGGCTGTGTGGATACTGGAGGGATTTATGTCAGGTGTGCCACGGGAAGTTGATGAAACTGCGTATATAGACGGCTATTCATTTCCGCATTTTTTCGTGAAGATATTTATGCCACTGATTGCCGCAGGAATAGGTGTTACAGCCTTTTTCTGCTTTATGTTTAGCTGGGTCGAAATGTTACTGGCAAAAAACCTGACATCGGTTTCTGCAAAACCAATCGTTGCAGTGATGACAAAAACCGCATCTACCTCAGGTTATGAGCTTGGACTACTCGCCGCAGCCGGCGCGCTAACTTTGATTCCAGGAGTCATCGTTATCTGGTTTGTACGCAAGCACATTGCAAAGGGCTTTGCACTTGGTCGAGTTTAGGAGAATAGACACGTAATGTTTGATCACCGCAAGAGACAGGTAGAATGAAAACACTGGGCTGGATGGCGTGGACATGGCAAACCGCTGCATTTTTCTGTTTTATTGCAGCATGTTTGATCACAATGTTTATTTGGGAACTGATAAAGCCGGGTGGCTCACCGCGACAGGGCGCACTTGGTTTGAATACAACGCGCGGTGATCGCTTGTTTGTTTCATTACTCGGCAGCGCGTACATTCATGTCGCGTGGCTGGGTTTGACCGATTTACCTCTATGGTGGGGGTCGGTCGTTTCGGTGGCTTTTGCACTTGCCGTTTTTCGGTGGGTTTAAAATGCGCTTGCGATCTGCAACGCGCTGTACATAACATCGTACTTGATACGATGTGTTACTGGGAGAGGAAAAAAGTATGAAACGACAATTCATAGCCACTGTAGTGGCTTCAGCTTTCGCAACTACGTCCGGACACCTGTTAGCGGATACGGCTGCGGCTGAAAAATGGGTTAACGATGAGTTTCAACCGTCTGTGCTGAGTAAAGAAGAACAGATGGCTGAAATGGAATGGTTTATACAGGCAGCGGAGCCATTTGACGGTATGGAAATCAACGTGTTGTCTGAAGGCATACCAACACACGACTATGAATCGAAAACCCTGACTAAGGCGTTTGAAGAAATCACTGGAATCAAGGTTAACCATCAGATACTCGGTGAAGGTGAAGTAGTACAGGCCGTGCAAACGCAAATGCAAACCGGTCGTAATCTATATGACGCTTACGTGAACGACTCCGACTTAATCGGTACACACTCGCGTTTGCAGCTGGCCTATAACTTAACAGACTGGATGGCTGGAGAAGGCAGCGATGTCACATTGCCAACTCTTGATCTGGACGATTTCATGGGTATTCAGTTTACTACCGGGCCGGATGGCGATTTGTATCAATTACCAGATCAGCAATTCGCAAACTTATACTGGTTCCGTAAAGACTGGTTTGATCGCGAAGATCTTCAAAACGCATTCTTTGATAAGTACGGTTATCAACTCGGGGTGCCTGTCAACTGGTCTGCGTACGAAGATATTGCCGAATTCTTTTCAACCGATGTAAAAGAAATTGACGGAGTCGAGATCTACGGCCATATGGACTACGGTAAGCGCGCTCCGGATCTTGGCTGGCGTATGACAGATGCCTGGTTGTCGATGGCTGGCGCTGGAAGCCCTGGTGAGCCTAACGGTGTACCAATAGACGAATGGGGTATTCGAATGGAAGCAGGATCATGCAACCCGGCTGGTGCGTCTGTTACACGTGGTGGCGGTGCTAATGGGCCTGCCGCTGTGTACGC
Organism: uncultured Granulosicoccaceae bacterium; assembly: GCA_964593315.1. Lineage (GTDB taxonomy): Bacteria > Pseudomonadota > Gammaproteobacteria > Granulosicoccales > Granulosicoccaceae. The sequence continues at coordinate 2,301 of CAZQKJ010000372.1, read as the reverse complement.
AATCAGAAAATGGGATGAATGGTTACGGGAGTATGCACCACCAGCAGCTGCAAGTTATGACTTCTATCAGTCATTGCCCGCATTGAGTCAGGGTAACGTGGCGCAACAGATATTCTGGTACACAGCGTTTACAGCCAGCATGGTAGATTCAAAGGAAAATGGTAACAACACGGTCGATGGTGACGGTAAGCCATTATGGCGTATGGCACCTTCTCCGCACGGTCCTTACTGGGAAGAAGGTCAGAAAGTCGGCTATCAGGATGTTGGTTCATGGACCATACTGAACTCTACACCTGTAGACAGAGCCAAAGCGGCCTGGTTATACGCGCAATTCACCGTATCAAAAACAGTCGATACAAAAAAAAGCCATGTTGGTTTGACTTTTATTCGCGATACAACCGTCAGACATGAGTCTTTTACCGAGAGAGCTGAAAACCTTGGCGGTCTGGTTGAGTTTTATAGATCTCCTGATCGAGTGCGCTGGTCACCGACTGGCATCAACGTCCCCGACTATCCAAAACTTGCACAGATTTGGTGGCAACAAATTGGTGACGTTAACTCTGGGGCATTTACGCCTCAGGAAGCGATGGATCGACTGGCCGGTGAGATGGATCAGGTTATGGCACGTATGCAGTCCGCAGACGAAAGTGCGAATGTTTACGGCGGTTGCGGTCCACGCTTAAACGACGAAAAAGAGGCATCTGAATGGCTTGGTAAGGGTGGAGCGAAGGCAAAACTCGACAACGAAAAGCCACAAGGTGAAACCATTGCCTATGAAGAGTTAGTTAAACAATGGGCTCAATAGTGAGTGTGATCTACAGGCTATAGTCTGTTTTAAGTAATCCCTGCAGATAATATATCTGCAGGGTCTTACGTATCGATCTATTATTCAACATCATCAGGTTTTGACGCGTACATATCCAATGTCAATGTAACCCCTCTGGATGAAAGGATTTTCATTGGTTCGGGCGCAATAAGGATTACATCATTTGTTTTGTTTAGAAAAAGTCCGCAGAAGAGATCAATATCGTACCGAGATGACAATTGCTCCCACTTTGTCATATCAGATGGTAGCTGTTGAAATATTTCAACTATTTGAGCGTCAAGATTTGCCGGAGTAGCGTCTGCTACTGAAAACCGCCACATGCCTGTCTTTGCGGCTCGTTCTTTGCCCGATTTCTTGCTGCTAAATATCTGACCCTTCGTTTGAGATTTTGTGGGTTTACAACCGAGAAATTCTGTTATTTTGTCCGGTTGAAGATCATCGCCGCCGATTCTCAATGTCGCCGTGGAGCTATTGGCCTGGTTCGAATTTGATTTTCTGTATTTTTGAATCATCATCTTTTTTACTGCTGTGTCCCAAGACCGTTTAATGATGGATAAGCACTGGCAATAAAATGAACACTTGCATACGCCGTTTGATACAGATCTTAATTATCGCTTTCACTTAAAGGAGATCATGCTGCTTTTCATAGTATTGTGGTGCGGCCATGCCCTGCCACTCATGTGTATAAATGCATGTGCAATGAAAATCTGAGTCACACACGATGCTATCGCTTTGATTAAACAACATCCTATCTATTATCTGTAAGCTTTTGACGTGGTACCCATACGCTTTTTCTTTTCTGTTAGCAGGCGCAGGCAATTTACCGTAGCCCGGAAAATTAAATATGAATGCTCCGATTGGTAGTAAGCTCTCCATGGCAATCATGGCGTTCTCGCCTTTACTTGTGTACTTATTATGTTCCAAATTCCAGTCAAATTTGTTTTTCCAGTTATTGAGAACTTTCTTATATTCAGCATCATCCAGTAGTTCAAACGACTGGTGCGATGATCTTAACCAACTTTCGATATTCAGGTTATTCTTTACAAAAGGCATATCATAATTCCTCAAAACCGTAACTACATTATGTGTCTTTGCTCTCCATCTCAATACACCTGTAACGCTTAGATTTGTCGCTATCGCAACATCGGAAGTCTGATCATGCTTTGTGGACCATCTAACTAATCTCTAATGATTAAATCGTATATCCATGCCCAAGAGCCATCCATGCTTTAATATTCAGATAAATAGAGGAACGGTTCGCAAGCATTATTTTTTTCAATTAGGTAGTCACACATGTAATCAGCCCCTCCCTTTACAAACAAAAATAGATATTGATCACTAGGTGATAACGCTATTATTTCACCGATGAATTGATCAAAGAATCTAGCCCTATTCCATTCTACAACGGTCCCAGAAAAATCAAGCTCGATTTGGTCAGGCATTTTCGGGACAGAGCTCGAGAGATTGTCTAGTGC
>CAZQKJ010000371.1:0-4252 GCA_964593315.1 uncultured Granulosicoccaceae bacterium | reverse complement strand
TAAACCGGCTCAGTCTTGTTTGGGAACTAATCGGGAACTTTTCTGCCTCTGTTGTATTCACTTATTTCAGACTCATACTATAAGCTTTACTCCATCATGCGTGACGATGGAAGAAACAGATTGGAGATAGTTAAATGACATCAGGGTTGTCGGATCGACGCAAATTTCTCGCAGCCAGTGGCGCTGCTTTTTTGGGCAGCACCTGTGGTGTATTGGTGCCAGCTTATGCCAACGCCGTAAAGGCGACCAAGTCAATGCGCGGTGGTGCTAATAACTACCTTCCGGGTGCTCCGATCGTAGATCGTATTGGTGAGGGCGGTTTCTGGATGACCGGTACCGTCAGGCGCGCTGGAGATGGTGCACCGCTTGCCGGACAGCGCATCCAGATTTGGGCGCACACCACCGAAGGCCATGAGCGCGATCAGCGTAGCCACGGTGCGACACTGACTGATGCCAACGGCGAGTATCGACTCGAAATGCCTCAGATCGTCCCGGCCTTTGGTCAGGCGCACGGACATCTCGCCTATGACAGCGAAGAATTTGAAACCGTGTTCCTGCGCCCGGTGATGGCGAGTTCAAAAGACAAGACCCTTAGCGCGCACTTTGTGCTTCAGCCTGCCTGAGTAGAGCGCCTGAGTAGTCTGCTGAGAGTTTGAGTTAAGAGCTCAGAGTCAGTTCGGGTGATTGTCGGTTTGCTAGCTGACTCACCCGCTACCCGAACCATAGCCGATCAGAATGAGAGTGGATACCAGTCGACGCCGCGTTGCCATGATATGGGCCGTGGTGGCCATAGCCGCCGTCGTCCCTGTAGTGATTGCGGTCACTAGTCCTCTGCTTGCCTGGCGTAGTCCGGTGTATATCGCTGCCGGGTTCGGGGGTATCGTCGCGATGTCAGTGCTGCTGCTTCAGCCCTTACTGGCCGGTGGCTTGTTGCCCGGTTTGTCAATAAAACACGCACGCAGCACGCACCGGTGGACAGGCACTTTATTGGTTCTGGCTATAGCGATTCACGTTATCGGGCTTTGGATCACAAGCCCGCCAGATGTGGTCGATGCGCTACTACTGGTTTCTGCAACACCGTTTTCGATCTGGGGTGTGGTCGCGATGTGGAGCGTTCTTATCTCGGCTTGTCTGGTGTTGTTTCGCCGTAAGTCAGGCATGAGAGTAACAGCGTGGCGGTTGACGCATCGGTTTCTTGGCGTAGTCACTGTCGCGGGAAGCGTTGTACACGCCATGATGATTGAAGGTGCGATGGGTACTGTGTCAAAAGCCGTTCTGTGCGCCATGGTTGTCATCGCTACCGGCCTGGCTTTATGGCAGTTACGCAACAAGCCACGCTAGTCTGCAGGCAGGGCCAGCGACTGCTGATTATCTGATGAAAAGTTGCGAGGACTTTGCACCGCCATTTGGTATAGTTCTGCAGCCTTCGGTATGGCTTGGCGGTTCTGCCGTTTACCCGGTCCATTGACTCAGTGCCGAATACCAGGCTCTGATTACTAAGGGCCGGCTGAGAAGAGCCGGTTTCCAGATGTCGGTTGAAAATGATGTGTTAAATGAGACCGGTTTAATCGGTTGATCCACCCGGCTACTCACCGAGCTTATTCAAGTATGCCTCCATCTGACAATTATACTGACGCCATCGTACTTGGCGGCGGCGCGGCCGGTCTGATGGTGGCGTGGCAGGCCGGATTGCGTGGCAAGCGCGTACGCGTGCTTGAGCGCAGTAATAAGACCGGTCGCAAAATACTGATGTCTGGCGGTGGCCGTTGCAATTTTACTAATCTGCATATTACCGACGACGACTTTCTCTGCAGTAATCCTCATTTTGTTAAGTCGGCCTTAACAAGATATACCGCATGGGATTTTATTGGCAAAGTTATCGAACATAATGTGGCCTATCATGAGCGTGATCATGGCCAGCTTTTTTGTGATGGTAAAGCGAAAGATATACTCAATTTGCTGTTAGACGAATGTACTGCTGTTGGTACAGAGATTATGACGAAATGCGATATAAAAGATATCTCAGTCGATAGCGAGAACATTTTCCAGGTCACCACTGACTATGGTGTTATGCGTACTGGTGCTGTGGTAGTTGCCACAGGTGGATTGTCTATTCCCAGTATGGGTACCACACCTTTTGGTTATGAGATCGCCAAGCAGTTCGACATGCCAGTCACACCCTTACGTGCAAGCCTGGTGCCGTATACGTTTGACGGCGATCTTAAACAAATGTTCTCGCGTTTATCTGGCAATGCCATCAATACCAGGATTAGTTTTAACGACACTTGCTTCGAAGAGGCCATGCTTTTCACGCACCGCGGCCTAAGTGGTCCGGTGGTATTGCAGATTTCAAACTACTGGACTCCGGGGCAGTCTATTGTCATTGATCTGCTGCCAGAACAGGATGTAGAAACTCTGCTGCTGGAAGCAAAAACTACAAGGCCAAAAAGCCTGGTTCGCACGCTGCTGCATGAGCACTTACCTAAAAACATTGTGCTTGAACTGGAGTCATTGTGGTGGCCAACTGTGAAAGATAAACCGGTTGCGGATTGCACTAATGAGCAATTGATTAATATTGCCCGCCAGATGAATAGTTGGGAGATTGTGCCGGCAGGTACAGAAGGTTATAAGACCGCTGAAGTGACGCTGGGCGGTGTGGATACAAACTACCTGTCATCAAAAACCATGGAATCTAAAACACAACCGGGTTTGTACTTTGTTGGGGAAGTTGTCGATGTAACCGGCCACCTGGGTGGTTTCAATTTTCAATGGGCCTGGTCATCAGGTTTTGCCTGTGGCGATGCGCTTTGAGCGAGGTGAGCGTGCACCGGATTATAGTTTAAGGAGTCATCAATGAGTGAACCTGTGTGTCCTGAATGTTCAGGTGAATATACCTATGTGGATGGAGCCAATTATGTCTGCCCGGAGTGCGCTCATGAGTGGTCGCTCGAAGCTGCGGAGGAGTTAGTTCAGACAATCAAAGATGCCAATGGCAATTCGCTGTCAGACGGTGACTACATCACTGTGATTAAAGACTTGAAAGTAAAGGGGTCGTCGTCTGTTGTAAAAGTGGGAACAAAGATAAAGTGCGGACGAATCGATACCGAAGCCAAAGATCACGAGATCGACTGCAAAGTACCAGGAGTCGGGAGCATGAAGCTGACTGCGAAATTCACAAAAAAAGTATAGCCGCGGATGATCGGGAAAAAAGGCGCAGCTGGGATGACAATTGAGATGGAAGCCTGACAATAAAGTTGGTAAACAAAATCTACAGGAATTGTTGTGTCAATCAGGCTGGTTTCGGCCAAAAGCAGCGGTTTCCAAGAGGCTGAGGAGCGTCTGCTTTCCCGATTGAGTAGCGCCAGTGCGTACTTTACCTCAGAGCTTTTAACTCCCTGCGCCGAATTGTGAAACAGATTGTTTATCAAGGTTGATTTTCAGGCGACTAAGGTTGAACATTAGCTAGCTGCTAAAAACTAAAGTAAAACCAAGGACGGTATGGAAGACAAATTAAGCTGGAACGCTCTGGATGTGTGTGCATTCAATTCATTGGGGTTATTTGATAGCGCAGTAGAAGGAATTTCTTTCGCCACTGAAACCCAGTCAGGGGTTACTAACACTGGTGGTGAATTTAGCTACTTGGCCGGGGAAACTGTCACTTTTTCAATTGGCTCACTAACATTCCCATCGGTTTCTGCTTCTTCAGTGGTTTCTCCTTTGGACATGTCTCCAAGCAGTGACATCAATGATAACATTGTTATAAACACTGCCACTTTACTGCAATCGTTAGACGTAGATGCAAATGCTGAGAATGGCATATTGATACCTGAAGGCGCCGCGTCAATAGCAACCTCAATAGATTTAAGTGTCGATCCAGAGCAATTTTCCCAAGACACCAATGTAATAAATTTAGTGGCTAATTCTGGGTCAGAAAACGTGCAGTTGTTAGATTCCAATGGGGCTACTGAACATCTTCAAAATTCAATAGATAACTTTGGCTTTGAACAGCTAACGTCTGCAACAATAGGCACAATATTTGATAGACAGCTTTTTCTTTTCAACGGAGAAACACAAGAAGACAATTTTATCGTTGTTAGAAGCAATGGCACATTTGATGGCACATGGAATGATGAGCCAGTAGGTGGAACATGGGAAATGCGCGAGGATTTCTGGTGTCGTGTGCTTACTGAGTTTTTCAATCAAGGCAGCTTGGGAAGTGAGGATTGTCAGTTATGGGAGCTGAGGGATACTC
>CAZQKJ010000370.1:0-4276 GCA_964593315.1 uncultured Granulosicoccaceae bacterium | reverse complement strand
ACCGCGAAGCCGAAATCGAACTCATCTTTAGCCATGGTCTGGTAGCGGTTTTGCATTTGCCAGGACTGCGCAGCGCCGCCTGCAACCACACCCATGACCTTTTCTATATCCAGATCGGCAGCCTGGGCAAAATTCACCCCTTCACTCAACGCCTGTACCAGACCTGCAATACAGATCTGGTTAACCATCTTGGTGAGTTGCCCGGCACCTGTTTCACCTATCAATGCTACGTTTTTGCCATAGGCCGCAAGCGTTGGTGATACCGCGTCAAAAGTGGATTGTTCGCCACCACACATGATTGCCAAAGCACCGTTTTCAGCACCTGCCTGTCCGCCAGAAACCGGACCATCGATAAAGCCAATTCCTTTTTCACTGCATGCCTGAGCGAGCTCTCTTGCCACGGTTGCCGATGCGGTCGTGTGATCAACCAACGTGTTACCGCCTTGCATACCTGCGAGCACTCCATCATCACCGTACACAACCGAACGCAGATCGTCATCGTTACCGACACAGATCATAACCATGTCCGCGCCACTAGCAGCTTCACGCGGCGTATCACATGCGGTGCCCTTGTGTTCTTTCTGCCATTTGTCGGCTTTGGCTTTAGTCCGGTTATAAACAGACACTGTGTTACCAGCCGCTGCCAAGTGACCCGCCATTGGATAGCCCATTACCCCCAGACCTATAAATGCAACGTTGTTCGCCATGCTTCCCTCCCAGAGAATAAACTAGAGATATAAAATCGTGAAAACCAGAAGATACAAATTACTCAATTGATAAATTGAATCGATTTAACGAATAGCGCTCTCACCAGCAGTCATTCAGCACTTTCTGTGGTGTCGCTTAAGTTTGCGATCAATCCTGCAAGCTTCTCTATACCCGGCTTGATTTTATCAACAGGAATTGACGAAAAGCCGATTCTTAAATACGGCTCGCAATCCGGGTTCATATAATAAGGGTTTCCAGAGACCACCAGTATGCCAATTTCACTGGCCTCCTGCTGTACTACATCAGCATTGGTGCCCTGCGGCAGTTTGACCCAAAACGCACTACCACCAAATGCCGGAGCTCTACTTGACTGCGGCATAAACTCGGTCAACGCCTGATCAAGAGCCTGCCATCTTTGCCGGTAACTGGTCGCTATACGATGCACCAGTGAATCATGATGACCCAGAGCCAGAAAGTGCGCCACTGCGTTCTGATTGTTAGAAGGCGGATGTCTGAGCATGAGTCTTCGCAGCGCACGAGCCTCTGTGATGAGTTGCTGCGGGCCAACCATGTAACCAAGCCTCAAACCGGGCGCCAGTGTTTTGGAAAGACTACCCACATAGATAACTCTTTCATTGCCGTCGAGACTCTTTAACGCAGGCGTTGGAGATCCCGCAAAGTTGAGCTCGCTCTCATAGTCATCTTCTATAATAAGAATATCGTGTTTTGATGCACGCTCTAACAACTGATGACGCCGTTCAAGTGACATGGTCGCGGTGGTTGGTGACTGATGACTCGGTGTACAAAAGACCACTTTACATTCATTGATACGATCATCAACAACGAGCCCGTGCTCATCAACTTCAAGCGCTACCAGCTCGCAATTGCGCAACTGAAAAATATTGCGCGCATCGGGATAACCCGGATCTTCAAAACCGACCTTGTCACCTTCATTAATAAGCAAGCGCGCTAATAGATACAATGCATTCTGAGCACCCATCGTGACCAGAATTTGATCGGTTGAAACCCATAAACCTCGCGGTGGCAATACGCGATTTTGAATTTGTTCAAGTAATAGCGGATCGTCGCTGTCTACCGAATCCGGCATCCATTCTGTGATCGCCTGTACCGCAAGTGATTGACGGCAGCATTCCCGCCACTCGTTAATCGGGAACATAGCCGGATCAGTCTGACCTGCGGTGAACGGATATTCATAATCTCGCCAGCGCCCGAGCAGACTATCGAGGTTTCTCTGTCGTGAAGGCCTGGTCAGAATCCGGTCTTCCCAATCGGGGGATGCGTCAGTCGATGTGACCGCCTGCGGCGCTCGTGCCAGTCGACTATTTACAAGCTCCGAATTAACAAAGTAACCACGCCGCTCTTCCGCCAACAGATAACCTTCATCCATCAGGTGCTGGTAGGCATGGACAACAGTATTTCTGGCTACGCCGAGTTGTCGCGCCAGTTCCCGCGACGATGGCAGAGGACGATGATGCGGAATGTGACCGTCTAAAATGGCAGTGACCAGGGCGCGCCTCAGCTGACTTTGCAAACTGTCGCCGCGATCACCCGAGAGTCGAATGAGCTGCCGCCACATTGGCTGGCTGGTTTTTCTTTGATTGTCTGGTCCAGACACCAAATTGATCTCGCAGATAAGGGGCAGTTGATTCGACGGTTCTGCAACCTGCTTGTAGCGCTTTTGGTAGCCCTCTTTTGTAGAAAGGGCTGCAGGCTGGCAGAATACTCAGGGATGATGAGATCACAAGAGAACGTCAAGGTTAACAGACTACCAAACCATGACGCCTCGTTAGTGTAATCCACGCTCAAGTCACTAGTAAACAAAAACGACCCTGCTACCACCTGAAAGCCATCCGATAACGCACCAGCGAAACCGTCTGGTCATTAACCGAAATAGAGACCAACGCTATGTCTTCTCCCACCATGCCCAAGGTCATCGCTCATCGTGGTGCCAGTGCCAGCGCGCCTGAAAATACCCTTGCTGCCATCCAGCTTGCCGCAGATCATGGAGCCCGGTGGATAGAGATAGACGTGAATATCTCCAGGGACGGAGTACCCGTCCTGTTTCATGACGATGGATTGAGCCGATGCAGCGACGGAGACGGGCTGGTCATCGAGCATTCACTGCAGAGTCTGAAATCGCTGGATTGCGGCGCCTGGTTTTCTGCGCAGTTTACCGGCGAGAGAATCGCCACTTTTGATGAGTGCCTGGATCTGGCCATTGAGTGTAACCTCGGTATTAATCTCGAGATCAAACCCTGTAGCGGATGGGATCTCCCGACAACCGATGCGATAGCGGAATTGATTAACCGCCGCACTGAATTACCGGAAATTGTAGTATCAAGCTTTAGCCATGTTGCGATGGTTCGAGCTGCCACCCGACTGCCGCAGCTTTCACGCTCTTGTCTCTATCTGGTGGCACCACCCGACTGGCAAAAGCTCAGCACCGAGATCAGCGCCAGCAATATCCACTTGCATGCAAACTCTTTACTGACCGCAGAGCAGGTTCAAAGTTATAAGGCAGAAGGCCTCAGGGTTTATTGCTACACAGTCAACACGGCAGAGGAGGCAGAAGCACTATACAAGCTGGGAGTAGACGGTGTGTTTAGCAATTATCCAAAAGAGCTCATAGCGGCATTGCAGTAATGTTAGGCGTGTTCATTCTTGCATGCATCATTAGCGATGTGGAAGGTCAAAAAAACGCTTCCAAAAATTAAGTGAATTAAAACAAACAACTCTTTTCTGCTAGACAAAGATGCATACAACATCATTGCATTTGACAAAATGCAAGCGTGCCAAATTTGTGTGACACTTCGATCCGCTTTACAGCAATTTTTCCAGCCTAATAATTGCGACTGAATGCCACGACTCTAACGAGCGGCACTGGAAAACCCGGAACCGTCTTCTATCGATTCAATCCACTGCAATACTGCCGGCCATTGTTCAGCCCAACAACACACATGGGTGTTGCCATCTACGTACCATACTTCAGCAGAGTGTTGTCTTGACAGCCAGTTGCGGGCAAGTTCAGGCGGCACCACCCGATCAATACTGCCGACCAGATGCAACTGTTTTATAGACGCAGGCAATGGTGCGCGGTCAGCAGGATTAAGTGAGTCAAAAAGCGGTGTGTACTTGTGGTGACTGATCCAGGCATCGGTATCGATGTTGCCGGCAACCGTGACTACCGCCGCAGCTTTTTGTAGCTTTTCTGCTATCAGCAGTGCCAGTGCCGCGCCACCACTGTGTCCGATCAAAACCACTTTGTCGAAGTCTTTTGTTCGATGCGCAATGACCGTGGCCATGCTGTTGACCACTTTTTCAGAGAATCTCGAATAGGTCCAGTAGTTGGGATTGCACTGCTCATCGACCGCCAGGCCAAAATAACAAGGGCGCCCCACATACAAGGTATTACCTTTGTCCTGCCCCATCAAATCCAGCATCAGGGCACGCTTGGGGGTAGGATCAGCCTTGATAAAGTAACGCCACTGCCAGGCAACTCCATCGCCTTCAATGTAGACGTGCACAGAGTCACCTTGGGTCTCGCGAC
>CAZQKJ010000369.1:0-4285 GCA_964593315.1 uncultured Granulosicoccaceae bacterium | reverse complement strand
ATCGTACGTCGATCTTAATCTCATAAGAACCACTACTGTAGACAATACGTCGCTGCGAACCACCACTGACACGCATGTATTTGTATCCCCTGGTATATCAATCTGTGATTTTCATACCGATGTGTCACAGCTTCCACTGAGCACTAATAAGCTATAAGATTATTGCCAAATCACAGACCAGAGATACCAAATGCCAATGGATTCTGACTGGAAAGTCTGGCATCGCAACCCGCGAAAGCCAAGCTATCAACCACCCAACGGTGCGGTTGATTCACATTGCCATATCTTTGGACCGGAAGACCTCTTTCCGTATGCACCGGAACGCAAGTACACACCTTGTACCGGCTCAAAAACCGATCTGTTTGCCCTGCGCGATCACCTGGGGTTCAGCCGCAATGTCATTGTTCAGGCTTCTTGTCATGGTCGCTATAACGAAGCTTTGATCGATGGATTAAAAGCCGCAGGTGATATGGCCCGGGGTATTGCTGTTGTCGACAATACCATCACGACGGATGAACTCACCGCTATGCATGACGCCGGCGTACGAGGCGTGCGTTTTAACTTTGTGCGCAGGCTGGTAGACCCAAAACCGAGAGAACACTACGAACAGATTATCGAAAAAATAGCACCGCTTGGCTGGCATATCATTGTGTATATTGAAGCCGCCGACTTTGCCGAACAGATTCCTTTTTTACAGAGCCTGCCGGTCACTGTTGTTTTTGATCATATGGCACGGCCAGAAGTCAGCAATGGTGTAGACCACCCCAATTTTAATGAATTTATTGGTCTAATGAGTGACGATAAGTTCTGGGCTAAAGTGTCATGCCCGGAACGACTAACAAAACAAGGTGGTAGCCATGAGAACTACTCCGATGTCATACCGTTTATGAAACGAGTAGTAGACACTTATCCAGACAGAGTTTTGTGGGGCACAGACTGGCCGCACCCGAATATGAAATCCCATGTGCCGGACGATGGCCAACTGGTGGAACTGATACCACTGATAGCGGATACAGAAGAAAAAAGACAAAAGCTATTGGTTGATAATCCAATGCGCTTGTATTGGTAGCTACCGCACTACTGTTGAATTACAAGCTAACAAATTTCCTAGCTAAAAAACCAGCCAGAGCGAAATTGCCGGAAACGCAACAAGTATTATCACCCGGATCAAATCACTTAACAGGAACGGCAATACCCCCTGATAGGTTCTCTGAATTGGAATGTCTTTAGCCATTGACTGGATTATAAATAGGTTCATTCCAACCGGCGGGGTAATTAACCCGACCTCCACCACTATCAGCGCAAGTATACCAAACCAGATTGCTGTCATTTCCTGTGTCATACCGAAATCCAATGATTCGATAATAGGAAAGAAGATAGGTATGGTCAGCAATATCATTGACAAACTGTCCATCACACAACCCAGTATCAGATAAAAAACAAGAATCAGTGCAAGTACCAGCATCGGGCTATAACCTTGCCCGTTAACCCAGTCCGCAATCAATTGTGGAGTTTGTGTGAAGGCGAGAAATGTATTGAATAATTGTGCACCCAATAAGATGAAAAAAATCATTGCCGATGCACTGGCGGTACTCAGAACACACTCAACAAATGTCTGTCGGTTAATACCTCGAGTCCAGATACCATACAAACCGGTTGCAATTGCACCGACTGCAGCACCCTCCGTAGGACTGAACAATGCTTGCACACCAGGCTTAACCCAGTTCCAGTCTGCGGCGATACCACCTATGACCAAACCAAATATAAGAATCACAGGCCACACCCTGAGAAACGATTTTAAACGCTCTTTGTAAGGCTTACGCTCTGCCACTGTGGCACTGTTCGGTCGTATTCGAACGTAGATCATCACAACCAGCATATAGCCAATAGCCGCCATGACCCCAGGCACAATTGCCGCCAGAAACATTTTTACAATGTTCTGTTCAGTCATAATCGCATACAAAACCAGTATGACTGATGGCGGTATAAGAATGCCCAGCGTACCACCAGCAGACAATACACCGGTTGCCAACGCATCTGAGTAACCACGCCTGCGCATCTCTGGCAACGCCAGCTGCCCCATGGTGCTCGCTGTCGCAAGCGATGAGCCACATACCGCTCCAAAGCCCGCACAGGCACCTACCGTAGCCATGGCGACCCCGCCTTTCTTATGACCCAGCCAATCACTGGCCGCGTTAAATAACGCAGCCGACATTCCGGACTTGGTGGCAAACTGCCCCATCAGTAAAAACAACGGCACAATGGTAAGCGAGTAACTTGAGAAAGTATCGTAGGTGAGTGACTTCAATTGATTGAGCACAGCGTTGGGGTTACCCAAAACCACCCAGGTGCCAACAAAGCCTGTGATGGCCATCGCCGCTGCAATCGGCATGCGCAGGAAAATTGCCAGCAACAACAATGCAAACGCAATTAAGGACAACTCCAAACCACTCAATGAACTAATCATCAGTAGTGCTCGGTCCGCTTCTATGAATAAGCTCATTGGTTGAGCGCCATACTGTGTACAAAGACACCACAGTGAACAAGCCACAACCAACAACACCTACCGCATAGCCGTACCACGTTGGCCAACCCAGTATAAAAGTGCTTTCAATCGAAAACGGTTTAAATCCAAAGCCTAAAGCGTCACGTATCTCCTGACTAAACCAGGTCACACGCTCCCCCATACCCTTCCAAATGCGCCAGGTAATCACACCAGCGATCAGCGTGATCGCAATATCACCCAGCAACTCGAGCAAGGCATCTAGCCTGCGCGGCAGTACACGAGAGATGAGATCCACTCGAACGTGTCCACGGTTTAACTGACACCAGGGTAGAAAGCTGAATACAGCAACAGCAGAACCGATTTCTACCAACTCAAAATCCCCGCGTATCGGCGCAAGCCCAAACCCCGTCAGCGCACGCCCGATGATGGATACCACGGTAAGTATCCCGATCACCACCAAAATAATTCCACCAAAGCAGGCGAGCCAGCGGACCGGGCGTTCCAGCCAGTTTCCAACACGTTGTTCTAAAGATTCTGTCATTGGACTTATAGTCAGAAATAGTAAAGCCCCGAAAAACCGGGGCTTTACCAACTTATTCCATTGATTGGAATAGCAGCTTACTTGGCCTCATCAGCAATAAGCTGAGTGGCGTCATCGAACATAGCCTGGCCATCAAGGCCCAATCCGTCCATCTCTTTAACCCACTCGGTTGCCAAAGTGGCACTGAGCGCCTGGATCTCTGCCGTGGTCTCTTCACTGATTTGATGAATCACGTTATCCGTGCCTTCGGTCACACCCAGTGATCTTACATCGCCTTCGTCCATCGCACGACCTGCCCATCCAGAAGCATCGATACCTGAATTCGCATCGATAATTGCTTTCAGATCATCCGGCAGCTTGTTGTAGCTGTTCTTGTTCATCGCCCAAATAAAGAAGGTGTTGTACAAAGAGCGATCACCGGCCGGCACGCTGTGGCTGTCAGCAAGTTCATGAACCTTTAACGGCACTACAATCTCCCATGGGATCACACCACCATCGACCACACCTTTAGACAAATTCTCAGGGAAAGCAGGCACTGGCATGCCGACCGCAGTGGCACCCATAGTTTCAAGTAGCTTGTTAGCCTGGCGTGAGGGACCACGCAACTTCAAACCTTCAAAATCACCCACAGACTCAATCGGTCCACCCTTCTTGTGCACTACACCGGGACCATGAACATGAGTGGCTATTAGATGGACATCACCCATGCGCTCTGCCAGGTGCTTTTGGGAGTAGAGCCATGCGGCACGAGAAGACTGCTCTGCACTGGTATTGGTCATGAAAGGCAATTCAAAAGCTTCTGCCTCTGGAAATCGGCCAGGCGTATAAGCCGGTAGTGCCCAGCCGCCATCAATGACGCCATCACGAATCTGATCATAGAGTGCAGGTGGCTTGCCGCCAAGCTGCATTCCAGGGAAGATTTCTATCTTAATACGGCCATCACTTTCAGCCATGATTTTCTCTGCCCACGGCGTCATAAAGCCTGCTGGCACAGCGCTCTTTGGTGAGACAAAGTGTTGAAAACGCAGAGTGATTTCTTGTGCTGCAACTTGAGTGCTGCACATCAGCGCTACCGCGCTTGCAGCGACAAGTTTCATAAAAGCGGTTTTTTTAATAGGTAGTTTTTTCATTGATGGATATTCCTCGTTGGTTTATTAAAAATCGAGTCCTACATAATTTTCAGCAATAGTTGTTTGTGCTGCTGTGGAGGATACGATGTAGTCGAACTCAGCTCGTTG
>CAZQKJ010000368.1:0-4289 GCA_964593315.1 uncultured Granulosicoccaceae bacterium | reverse complement strand
TCACCTTAAGGTAACCATTACCTTCAGGCGCACCTTTGCTCAGAAAAGCCTGTGACTTTCCGCCCACATTTACATGGACAATATCGGCAGCACCGTCACCATTGAAGTCGGCCGTGACCGGTGCAATAGAATAGCGCTTGTTAACCACACCAGCTTCTTTACCTACTTCTGCAAACTCATTGTTTTCTGTTTGCACTAAGAGTCTGCCCGGCAGGCGCATAAACGGTACTTTATGGAATGGTGCGCTAACAAAGTTCTGTGAAACAACAGCATCTTCACGACCGTCAAGGTTCAGATCTTCAAACACCGGCCCCCAACCAAACTCGTAGTCCGCTACTTTTGCAGCTTCACCAACATCGTCAAAAGTGCCATCACCTTTATTTTCTAGCAATATCCATTTCCAGTGGTGCTGTTGATCTTCAGTAAGATCACCTTTAACCATGAAATGAGGTGGGGTTGAGCCAACATTTGAAAACAAAAAGTCAACAAAACCGTCATTGTTGTAGTCACCAACACCTATACCCATCGGGTAGGAATAAACAGACGAATTCGGGTTAGGCTGGTTAGTAAAGTTACCACTGCCGTCGTTGATCCAGGTTCTAATCTGACCTGTATCGTGCGCTACCATCAAATCAAGATCGCCATCTTTTTCAAAATCAATGAAGGAGCCTTGAAATGTATTGTGCTTGTACAGCAACCCTCTGGCTTCAGTTTCGTTGCTGAAGGTACGATTATCACCAGAGTTAATCAGCATAGCGCTGGTACCGCCATAACCGTCTCTGAATACATTCAGACCTTCCACCAGATCATTGCGAATATAACCTGAGACAAACATATCGAAGTGACCATCACCGTTTATATCGGCAACAGCAACTGACAGTGGTGTAGTGTCGTCGAGCATCTCGGCGCTTAAAACCTCACCTGATAATTTGCCACCATCATTTTCGTACAACCAGATACCGTCGGGGCGAGTCACAATAAGATCTTCATCTCCATCTTTATCTGCATCAAATGCCAGTGCACTTAAAGTTGATGATGCGTCAGCGGCTTTATTAACACCGCCAGCTTCGGCAATAGGGGCGAAACTGTCACCACTGAACTTGTACATCACATCTGCCTGTTCGTGACCACCACCGATGAAGAGTTCCTGCACGCCATCACCATCTAGATCAATAGCAGCACCACCCACAAACGGCAGCGATGTCGCATCTGCGTGGCTCTGTTCATGGTCCAGTTCAATCGTATCGTAGGTCGGGATGGCAAGCCCGGTAGTATCTACGTCATAGTCAATTTGTGCATCTTTAGATGTATACAAATACATGGCACACATCATCATTAACATCATGATGATAATAAATTTCATTAGGAATCTGAGAATTTTCATGACTTGGTCTCATTAAAGTCTGTTGTGCGAAGTGCAAAATAGGTGGAAAATAAAAATATAATAAAGAAGGCAATATTCAGCGCGATTGGCATCATGTATTTGCCAATGCTCGGTGCAATTACATAAACCAAAAAGCTGAGCAGTATTAGTACAATTGGATTCAGTACAGCAACCCACTTTGGATAACGCGTTCTCCCAGTGAGCGTTAGCCAGATAAAAATTATTGAGAACACCAGTGCTGTTACTCTTATAACGGTGAGCAGTGTTTCGTAACGTAGGTCATAGAGGGCAAGCTCTGTACCGGCCATATCAGCACCTACCGTATTGACAATAAGAGATGCCGTAGCGCGCGAACCGATCCACACCACACCTATAATGAACCCGTATGCCATTACCCAGAATGCTAACAACGCAGCAGTCCGATTCCCTGGTAGCAACATATGGTACAAGTGCCAACACCCAACAACGTACAGCGGAGCACCCAGTACGCCAAAGAAATGGCCGGTGGTAGCCTGCTCAGTTGAAACGCCCTTGAAAAACTCAAAACCCTCGCCGTAACGAGCCAACTCATCAAAGTGAAGCAGAAATTCACCTATGCCGACCAGGGTGGCTGCAAGCAGCCCAATAAAACCGGCACAGACTACTGCTGTTTTGTTATTTGCCAATTGAGTTTCCCTTGAGCACGATGACGCGTCCAGACCTCTTATGTTCGCCAATCACTGGACAACAGAAAAGGAAAAAGATGGGTTGCATTGTAAAAGTAAGACCTTTAATTCTACAGGTATCTAGGCTAGGAGGGAATACTTGGGCAGGCAAGACTTTACCGGTCGGTGAAAGTTCGCGTTGACGCGCACAGACCGAAGTAGCGTTGTTTTCTGGATCGATTCTAATTAGTGCCCATCCAGAAACAGCCCTACTGCGGTCGGTGCGCGTGTACGCGAACTTTTACCGACTACATGTAGTTACTTAAGAATGACTAAGCGCCTACATGTAGTAGGCAAAAATTTCACGCACGTGAGTCAATCTCGCTACGGCCTGTTTCTGGATGGGCACTAATTAGTTAACACCGCTAATACGGCTTAGACGCTACAACTAGTGTAGTGAAACATCCAAATACCACCAATGAGTCGATCGAAAAAAGTGCTTCATTTATATAGGAAAAATGACTATTGATTCATTTACCTCTTCTTTTCATAAATATCTCATGCACTTTTATCGACGCCCCTGCGGGAGCTCGTCATTTGGCCCACGGCCGCGTTGCAACTCTTGAAAAGGGCCTTGCTCATCAAACTATGGCCATTGCCTGCGAGTTGCGCCTTGCCGTGAACCAAATGACAAACTCTCATTGGTAGTGTTTGAACGTTTCACTACACTAGCTTGTAGTTGTATCGCTATTCACACGAAAACGAATCGCACTTATCAAGGATTTCCATCCAAATACCTGGCAAAGAGGAACTTACAGAGACACCTATCGCAATATCTGTGTGATCAAATTGCTCTATTTTGGCCTGACGGAATCACAGGACCAATCTAGGAGTCTGCGCGGCAGAAGGTCTGCGTATGCAAACGCGGCCTGACGGTGAGCCATTGCTTAATAAACCTATGGATCGATCGTTTTCGCGACGTTAGCATGACCATGCACCTCAAATGATCGCACCCTATTGATACGAGACCGGGGCCCTCGCCATGGCACGTTCACGCTACGCATAATTCTGCCGTGCAGACTCCTGGCTTTCGACATCAACAACAGTAAGACGGGCGTCTTTGTAAATCCAGTTGAGGTAATAAGCAACATGCTTTTTTGAAACGAGTGCACTCACACTCAAGCCATGGTGCGTATTGGTTAAAGGCACACGGATTAGCAGACATAAACCTTACTCACATCGACTCCAACAGGTTTTTGAAGTCGCGCTATAATTCACAACAATGAATAGCTACTTATCAACTCTACTGAGCGACGCGAAACTTCGTTTTGTGCCTTTCTTAGACTGGATTTTTGAACTTAAAAACCCGGCTGTTTTAAAGGCTGACGTAATTGCAGGCATCACCATTGCCTTAGTGCTAATTCCACAGTCGATGGCCTATGCTCAACTTTCGGGCTTGCCACCACAAATGGGCTTGTATGCCGCATTTCTGGTGCCGATTGTCGCCGCTTTGTTCGGTTCTTCAAGGCAATTGCAAAACGGCCCTGTGGCGATTATCTCTCTAATGACAGCAGCGGCACTATTACCACTGAATTTGGAGGCAGCCCAATATATCGCATACGCCGCGATGATCGCTATTATGGCAGGTGTAATACAAATGGTCCTGGGTTTTTTGCGCTTAGGCGTTATGGTGGATTTCCTTTCCCATCCAGTAGTTATCGGCTTTACCAATGCTGCAGCAATTGTCATTGGCAGCACTCAAATCAGTAAGATTCTGGGTATCACACCCGAAACCGGAAAGCATCTCTACAATACGCTATGGAATGTTGTGCTGGCTGTACCGCAAACACATTTAGCTACATTCGCAATGGGTATGTTTTCCCTGGCACTGCTGTTCGGTTTAAAAAAATACACGCCTAAGCTTCCCAATATCATTCTTACCATTGTCGTCACAATTCTGGTTTCATGGGCAATTGGCTATGAGAAAATGGGCGGTGCGATTGTAGCCGATATCAAAACTGGCTTGCCCTCACTGGTGATACCGGTAATAGACTCCCAACATTTTGGCTTCTTGCTGCTACCAGCCTTTATGATCGCTCTATTAAGCTTTGTAGAAGCTTTTTCAATCGCAAAAGCAGTAGCATCAAAAACTCGTCAACATCTTTCTGCCGATCAGGAAATGGTTGGTAAGGGCCTTGCCAATATCGTTGCAGGTGTCACTCAGGGTTATGCGGTTTCTGGGTCTTTCTCACGCACAGCAG
>CAZQKJ010000367.1:0-4292 GCA_964593315.1 uncultured Granulosicoccaceae bacterium | reverse complement strand
TTACTACGGGCAGTTTGCACCGCAACTGCTAGAGAGCAACTACGCCGATGAAATGTGGGCGCTGTACGAAAAAGGCGAGCTGTTACCCGAGACAACACTCACCGGCAACTTCAAGAAAGTTTTAAAGAAGGCCGATGTTGACTCTGTGATGATTCAGATACAGGAAGCCTACAAAGAAAAGCAGGAACGTGAAGAGAGAATGCAGGATGACGATTGACTTAACAGGTAGCTCACCCGATTCTTAAAGTGTGGTGGCTACATTGAGAGAACAGGTATTAAAAGATTACTTCATACCATCATCATCGCAACCAGTGCTTACTTACTCAACGGATGCGATGTACTGCTAGACTGTATTGATGCCGACGGCCCGGTGTTTGACACAAATGCTATAGACGTTGCTGTGCTCAACCAGGTGTATACACAAGAGATCGTCGCATCAGTAGAAAACGAGCCTTTCGACTCAAGGTTCGTCTACAATTTTGCTATATCCGATGGCTCATTGCCGCCGGGCATCTCCGCCACAGCGGTTGGCCAAAAGTTCATTCTGACCGGTACAGCTCTGCAGCTTGGAAGCTTTCCCTTTGAACTCAGTGTGGCAGTAGATGACGGGCTGTCACCGCAGCAGAGTAATCTGTGTTATCGCAGTCGCGACCGTGACTTCAATTTAACGGTAGTGCAGGACAGTAGTTAGTGCCCATCCAGAAACAGGCGCTATTGCGAACCACGCAGGTACCTGATCTTTTACCGAGTGTATGAGTTACTAAGACGGCTAACCCAACAGGAAGATCGACAGTACACCAAGATAGTATTGATAGCGGCTAACGCCGTCCTCTCCGCACTCAGACGCACATCCCTCTTCTGTGCCAGCGGGAGATAAATCGGCCTCCCCTGCAGGCTGATCACTGACTGCAACACCCTTCTCGGTAATCGTGGTACAGGCGCTCAGCAGCAGCAATAGTCCAATGATTGCCATCGGATGTGCCGCTTTCAATTTTTCTGATTGGGTAACACTCATTGCACCAGACATTCCGGGTTAACAGCTAAAAACTGGATCGATTACAAATAGAGGCGAGTTGCATGCCAGCCCGCCGTGGCTGCTCGCGCCGCCGCGATACTACCTCGTGCGCACGTTTAGAAAACCGCGATCAGTGCATGAGGTAACAATGTTTGGCAATCTTTGGTTTGTCTCTGGCTTCAGCGAACACTTAACCATTGACATGTAAAGCTGTGGATCAATCGTTATCTGTCAATCCAGCGCCGGCGCCGGATACCCGCGACTGCTCGGTGGCGGGCACATAAGTACGGTGTGCAAAGAGGTTCAGCACTTTCAGATCTTCGCGAGAAGCAACAGATCGCGATTGAGAAGCACCACAAATGCCTGTAAGGATCTTTGCGGCAGAACGGGATTCGTTTTGCGCTTGCTGTATGGAGACAGGAGCCTGATTCAAAGACAAAATACCACTGCAGCCAGGTAGATCAGCTGTGACCTCACATCCGTCAATCCACACGCTGAAACTGACTCCTGCAACTGTTGCACAGTGGGCAATAAAGGGCAGCAGGACAGCTGGCTTGTGCACAGCACTGATGACCAATTCTGTCTTTGCGCAAAAGTACGATAACCCGTAATCCGACAACACAGTCCCCACCACGACCGGACACAAAGGTCTGTCAGCATCGATCCACTCGCCGTCTTTGATCATCGGCGCCAGCGCGGCGGGTTCAACACCATCAATCTGCTTCACAAGCGCTGCGAAATATTCAGCTGCAGGCAGTCCGTTAGATGCAAGCCATACAGCGGCTTTGCCTGCTTCTTGTGCCATACCCCAACTAAAGCCTGCACCCCGGTACGCCTTTAGCACCAGAGCATCGAGCTCACCGAGCGATAGATCAGGCATGTGAAGTAAGGGTCGGGTATACCCAGCTATCGTCGTAGTTGCTGGCTAGATCGTCCGGCAAGGGTGCATGTTGAAACATGTTAATTCTTACCCAACGATCGCTGCGCGGATCAAACTTAACCGCACCAAAGAATGACAACTTGCAGCGCAATAAGTCAATTGGCAGCATATTGTCCGCAATGAGATTATCTTCAATCTCCGCATAGGGATAACAGGCAACCTGTTGCGCACGTCTAACCACATGCCGGTGCTGCGGATGCACCAACAAAAAAGCTGCTATTGGTTCGTCTGCAGTTACTTTACGTAAATCCGTGTAAGCAGCTTTAATGTCTCGGGCAATGGCCAACGGGTGTTCCAGTTCAGCACCCGGTTCGAGATAGCGATCACCAATTCTCGGTTCAAGCTTTTCCTCGGAGGCATACCAGTACTTTGCAGTCGCCTGCCGATCACCAAACTCTATACACAATGCAAATTGGTAGTGCTGCTCGATTACATTGATCAATTGCGATACTCGCATCTGACCATCAATGGTAAACGTCAGGGTTTCATCAATACTCATACTGTCACTGAGTTCGTCGACCAGTTCCGGATGCATTTCCAGTAACAATGTCACCAGGCACTCTTGTCCTTCCAGACTAAGATGAGTTTCGGCCCAGTCAAACAGTTTGTCCCAGGGCATATTCTGTTTGTACAGATCAAAGTCTGTCAGCTTTTTATCAAGACGCTGCAGGTCCTGCGTTAAATCTGCAATCTTCGCAATCTGCAGTTCATGCTCACTGACCCAGTGCTGCAAGCCCTGACGCTGGCGCTTGAGTAACAATACAAACGCTTCTACCTGTTCTGTGCTCACCTCTACTACACTTCTCACTCGCAACAGCGCCTCTTCGCGAGCCTGCATCCACTGATTGAACAATACCGGATGATTGACAATAAAAGGTGCCATACCCAGACCGGTGGAATTGCCAATCCCGAGCGACCTTCGAAGTTTCTTATCGAGTTTGACAGCCGTGTTCGGGCTGTCTGCGAATGCAAGATGCTCAACGATGTCTACACTAAAAAGACGGATCAGGTACACTGCCATCAACTCAGTTTGAAACGGTGCTCGAAACTCATCCCGGTCCGCTATAAACTGTCTGTCAAGGGCACCAAACTTACCCGAGCCGTAGACTGCAGTTGTACGCATCAGGTAACCCACCTTATCAAGCTCGTCCGATGAGGGTTGATCTCCTGCAGCAAGCCTGCTCCGGACGTAATCAAACAATCTGACTGAACGATTAGCCCGTGACAGTGAAAGCTCACTGGCACTTATTCTTCCGGCCTCCTGACTCGGCACATTGCTTTGTAAACGACTAATATCTGCTTCTGTCGGTATGCCATCCACCAACGTGAAGGTCGCGTCCCACTCCTCTGCTATCACACGGTCTGAGCGTTTTGATGGATCAAGATCGTTGGCAAACACCACCAGTGAATAAGTACGCTCCGGTCCCGTGGCGGTATAGACTGCTACCCCCACACCGGATGCATCTACATTCCAAAACCGACGTTCAATCTGCCATTGCTCTTTTGCCATGCGCCGCAGCAGAACTCGCATAAATGACAAGCGGGTCTGATGCATAGAACCCATGCGCGCAAGCTTCATCACCTTTGACGGTGAACGACGCAACAATCCAGTTGCCTGTGTGTTTGCAGCTTTCATATAGTCTATCCGGTTACAGATCTGCGCAAAAAAGCGTTACGAATCCAACGCCTGATTCACAAACGGTTTCAGCCGGGTTGTGGCTCGAAGTTTTCTCTAAAAAAGTTCAACCAGTTCACACCAAGTACTTTATCGGCATCTGAATCGTTAAATCCCGCCTCAAGCAGCCCAGATTTTAATCCGGTAAAAGAGGTATTGTCAGTGAACCAGTCCGGCTGCGGCGGAAAACCCGCATTGTCTGCACTACCCTCGCCATAATCGATCTCCTTGCTCCAGCGACCGACTCGCATCCATTCAACCACGCTGTCCGGTTGATCCTGACACAGATCCGATCCAATGCCGATATGGTCAACGCCCATCACCTCCGCGGTGCGAGCCGCCATTTCACAAAAACTGTTAAGCGTACAATCCGATTTACCAGCCAGGTGATGCGGATAAAAAGAAAAACCCAGCATACCGCCACTTTCACTCAGTGCTTTTAAAACCGTATTGGATTTGTTGCGTAACGCCGGATGCCAGTCATAAGGATTTGCGTGAGTGATTGCAATGGGCCGCTCAGACAGCTCTATTGCCTCGAGTGTGGAGCCCTCTGCCGAGTGCGACATATCCACCACCAGGCCTACCCGATTCATTTCTTTAATCACCTGCCGGCCCATGCGGGTGATACCGGTATCTTTTTGTTCGTAGCATCCAGTCGCCAA
>CAZQKJ010000366.1:1359-4301 GCA_964593315.1 uncultured Granulosicoccaceae bacterium | reverse complement strand
GCCGTCATCTGGTATGCCGAGTTGAGTGATCAGGGCTTGTACTGTGCTGCCATCACTGAGTTCAACATCGCCTAAATTTCTGGCACTGCCTTCTGGCAAGTATTTGCCCAGAAGGCCTGTGGTTTTAACGCTGATAATCAAGTCAATGTGCTACTTTGATTTATAAACCAAGACGGTCAATAGTGGCTTGGGTGGGTATGCCTTGTGAGTTCCAGCCGCGCAACTCATAGTACTCATCGAGCATGGTGTTCAGATCACATACCCGACCTTTGGCGGTGCCACTGGGTAGCGGGTCATTAAGTAGTCTTGGAGGCAGTGAGTCATCTTTACGGTCAAGACCTGCGGCGACATTGAATTGCCGTTCCAGATTCCAGATGCGTTCACCGGTTTCTTCAAGGCGTTCTTTGGTCCAGGTTCCTTCACATGCGGCATCAATTTGTTCTGCATAATCAGATGTATCCCATGAGCCTGCAGTAAACAGACACAGACCGGTTGAGTCGATTGTTGCTATGGCATCTTGTGAAGTTTTGCAAGGTTCAGCTTTACCGTTCGCAGATTGATCTTTCATGTCTTCTGAAAAAACATCGTGCTTTAAGTGGCAGGCGCCACGGTTACTGGTGGCATACCCAAGACCCATGCCCGGTAGTGCGCGAGAGTCATAGCCTGCAAATTCCTGCCCTTTAACAGACATTGATAATTCCGGGTGGCCGTACTTCTCACACATGCGTTTGGAACCCATTGCCAATATCTGTCCGAAGCCTTCGTACTTGCCGGTTTTCTCTGCCATTACGGTCAGAGCTTCTGCACTGCCAAAGTTCAATGCAATGCCATCAGTGTCGGCCACGGTCAGTACACCCATTTCGAATAATTCCATTGCAGCTGACAGGGTGGCGCCAAAGGAAATTGGGTCCATGCCGTGTTCATTCATCAGATAGCCTGCGAATGTAAGTGCATCTATGTCATCTACACCGACTACCGGGCCAAATGCGTAGGCTGTTTCATATTCAAGACCGCCCGAGGCATGCCAATACTCTTTACGATTGACGATAGAGAAATGATTCTGATCAATGTGGGCAATGCGGCCGCAGGCAATGGTGCAGCCAAAACAGGCTTTGTTGGTGATCAGGTTGGTGTGTCCGTTCTCGTTCGGTGTGACCATCGCTTCCGGGTTGATTTTGTCTGTGCCTTCGAACTGTACTTCCTGAAAGTTGCGCGTTGGAAGGCCACCGAACTCCTGCATGGTATCGATCATTGCATTGGTGCCCAGCTCAGTAAGTTCTTGTCGGCCAGGGCTTTCTTCAAGCTTCTTCCATGAGCGCTTCACTGTTTCCATAAAGCGCGGCATGTCTTTCACAGTGACACCTTTGGTGCCGTGAACAGCTATGGCCTTGAGGTTCTTTGCGCCCATCACGGCACCCACACCGCTGCGCCCGGCAGCTCGGTGCAGGTCATTGACAATGCAGGCATAGCGCACACCCATTTCACCGGCTACTCCGATGGATGCTACTTTGAGCTGCGGATCCTGGTGACGTTTTTTTATCTCTTCTTCTGTATGCCACACGGTAGTGCCCCACAGGTCATCGGCGCGATGCAGTGTGACTTCATCGTCGACGATGTGCAGATAAACCGGGTGTGGTGATCGGCCTTCAAGTATCAGCATGTCGTAGCCTGCGAACTTTAATGACGCGCCAAACTTACCACCGGAGTTGGAGCAGGCAATGGCATTGGTTAATGGCCCTTTGGTGACTACCGCAAAACGACCACTGGTTGAAGCCATAGTGCCGGTGAGCGGGCCGGTGGCAAAAATCAGCATGTTTTCCGGGCTCATTGCATCGGCGGTCGGGTCCATGCCTTCCATTAGGTATTTGGTTGCGAGGCCGCGCTCACCCAGGTAGTCCTGCGCCCACTGCATATTGAGAGGTTCAATTTGAATGCTGCCGTGCGTGAGGTTGATTCTCAAAATTCTGTTTTGCCAGCTCATAAGCCAGATCTCCAGTGGAAGGTGCCGGTGTTGTAGTAGTGGGGTATGGTCTTTTAGCGCATCAAATGTTTGTGCGATTAACCGTACACAATTGCATTGGTGGGACACACTTCAGCGCATTGTGGGTCGCCGCCACATAGATCGCACTTGATGACTTTACCGGTGCTGGTGTTGTAGTTGATTGTGCCGTAAGGACAGGCCTGAGTGCAGACTTTGCAACCGACACATTTATCATCGATGACTTCTTTAGCGCCGGTCAATTCGTTGATCACAATGGCGTCTGTTGGACAGGCGTGTAAGCACCATGCTTCTTCGCACTGAGTGCACGTATAGGGTACGGATGTTTTTCCGTGCTCGAATTCAAAGACTTTAATGCGTGACTTGGCTGGATTAAACAGGCCTTCATTTTCAAGTGAGCAAGCCATTTCACACATGAGACAGCTGGTGCACTTGTCCGGGAACATCTGTAGTGCTTTAGCCATTGATTTTCGCCCTTTGTCTGATGTTTAAATCGTGTTGACAGGGTACCATACGGTACAGGCCTGCATTATTCATTGGGTGACTGTGTTTTCAAATTTCAATCTGTGCATATAGAATCTAACAGGTACTTTTTTGTAAATTTGCAATGCTGGCGTGTCTGATCGATGCCGAACGCCAATCTTTTTTTTGCGTTTTATCCTGTCTCGTTTGTCATATGCTAAACCCGGTAGCACCGGGCCTGTTTTAAAAGGTGAGCATTTAAGGACGTCTGGTCGGTTTAGATATCAGGTCAAACACAAAAGTGATCTGTTCTAACATATGTATCCGGCATAATGAATCCGGACCTGGACTCCTTGATAAATTTTGCAGGCTGTCAATCGCTACAACCGAGACGGGATTTGAACAATAAAACTCAAGCTACAGTGACACCAGCCTCTCAAGGAGATAAACAGGCCGATATTCAGACCAAGGCTCAGGCCAA
>CAZQKJ010000366.1:0-1259 GCA_964593315.1 uncultured Granulosicoccaceae bacterium | reverse complement strand
TCTCAGGCGGTGGTGGAGCAGGTGAATCGATGGGTAGAGCAATGTGTTATTGACCTCTCGTTATGCCCTTTTGCAAGTTTCCCTTATCGCACGGGCAAGGTTCGAATAGCGGTGTGCGATGGTCACTCTGAATCAGACTTTCTGAAGTTGCTGCAATCTGAGTTAACCCTGTTGCGGGAAAGTACAGGTGATATCGAAACCACACTGGTAGTGTGCATGGATATCCACGGTGATTTTCTCGACTTCAATGATTTTTTAGCTGATGCTGAAGCGCTGTTAAAGACAAACCGTTGTCAGTCGGAAGTTCAGATTGCAAGCTTTCATCCTCAGTACCGGTTTGCGGGAGTAGATGAAAATGATGCGGGCAATTTTACCAATCGAGCACCATTCCCGATTGTGCAGTGGCTACGTACTGACAGTGTGACCCTGGCGGTCGAATCAACCGATACGTCACTGATACCGCAACACAACATTCAGACGTTGCAATCGCTTGATGTGTCGAGACTACGTGCGCTGTTTCCCTGGGTGTATTGATCTGGTTGTATAGATCTGGGTGTATGGATCGGGGTTTGTTGGTGCGGGTTTAGAGATCCGGATTTTATGAGCGGGCGTCAGCTGGTGGCTTTTCGATTATTGCCAGCAGGATCAACAGTACCGTTGTTTATGGTCAGCACATCGAACTCTTCTGCAATGCTAAATGGCGCTCTCGGTTTTTTCTCTGTAGCGTCGGATATGCAGGGGTCTGGCAAATTGAACTCTTTTATCAGTGCCGACAAGTCATCACTCATGTGGGCCTGACCAAAGACTGTAAATAGTGTGCGTGAGCCGTGCAATACGCATCTTTCCAGCAGTTCCCGCAGTGAATTGATATACATGGAATCAGACAATGAGCAGGCGTGTACTTTGATTTCCAGTGCGCGTGTCGCACTAAACTTGTGCAAGTGGTTTGTCTCGCACAGTGTTTTATAAGCGTGACTTGCTTCAATTAGAAAGTGAAGATCAGCTTGGGTTTTAAATTGCGGGCCCCACAGAGCGGCGATGTCATAAATTGCTTCTGGCAATGTTGCCTTTAACGGATTGAGCAAGTCATTATCTGCTGGTGATTGAAACAAACCATCCAGCGATAACCGGGTGTCTTTCAACTGTCGGGCAAATAGCTCAAGCCTTAGCTCTGCCACTTCATCACTGCTGTTTTGGTAGCAACTATGCAGTGCATCGAACACAGTTGCCTGGCAGAGAGGTTTAGAGTGGTCAGTGCG
>CAZQKJ010000365.1:0-4308 GCA_964593315.1 uncultured Granulosicoccaceae bacterium | reverse complement strand
TATTGAAAGAAAAGTCGTGGTGTTTCCGGGGCCACCTCCGGTCAATACGAAGGGTTCGGTATAGACCATAAAAGAATCCATAAAGCGTAACAGCAGGGCGATGATCAACACCCGTTTCATCTTTGGCAGCTGAATGTAACGAAATATTGAAAACCCACTTGCTCCATCGATTTTAGCTGCCTGATAATACGCATCAGGTATCGATGAGAGGCCCGCATAAGCCAATAAAACAACAAGCGACGTCCAGTGCCAGACATCCATTAGAATCACAGTCATCCATGCGGCCAGCGGCTGTTGTGTGTAGTTATAATCAAACCCCAGCCAATTCAGTCCGTAACCAAGCAAACCAATATCTGGGAGGGCGAAGATATTCCACATCGCGCCGACAACATTCCATGGAATTAGAAGAGGCAATGCCATCAAAACCAGACAAACTGAGACCCATGGTCCTTTGCGCGGCATAGCAAGCGCGACAAGAACACCCAGCGGAATCTCAATAGCGAGGATGATTGCGGTGTATAGAAACTGTCTTCCCAATGCTCCGTGAAAGCGTGGAGACGATAGTACTTCCCGATACCATTTTGTGCCTTCAAAAAAGAACACACCCGGGCTAAAGGTATCCTGCACCGAGTAGTTCACCACCGTCATCAACGGGATGATGGCATTCAGCGCTACTATCAATAAAACAGGCAACACCAGTAACCAGGCTTTTTGGTTAACGGTCTTGCCGCTCATGCCACGGCCTCTATTACACGGCTTGCTTCAGCCTTCCCGAGGAGTCTTCGGTCATTGGCATAAATTCCTACCTTGGATGGATGAAAAACGATGCGATGATCCGATGCTGGTATCTCAAACCCTTCCTGTACTAATAGATTGACAGTTAAGTCACCCACACGAACCTTTGCTATTCGAAACCTGCCAATATCCTCTACCGTTTGCAGAGACACTGGAATACCGTGAGATCCTTTGGTAAATCGGATGAACTCGGGCCTGATTCCCAGTTCAACTCGACGGGTGTTTGCAGGTAAGTTGTAGGTGTCACTTAAAGCCACCTTGTTGCCCGCTATCCAGGCAACATTGCCGATTAACTCACACGGCAGGATATTCATGCCTGGTGATCCAATGAAGTAACCGACAAAAGTATGTGCGGGTCGTTCAAACAATTCCTCTGGTGTGCCAATTTGCACAACCTCGCCCTCGTACATAACTACCACCGCATCGGCAAAGCTTAGTGCTTCCGTTTGGTCGTGCGTTACGTAGATCATGGTGTGGGAAAATCTCTGATGCAGTTCTTTGAGTTTGGTACGCAACTGCCACTTCATGTGCGGATCAATTACCGTTAAAGGCTCATCAAACAACACGGCGTTGACGTCGTAACGCACCAGGCCACGACCGAGTGAAATTTTCTGCTTTTCATCTGCGGTCAGACCGCGTGCTTTTTGTTTGGCTTTACCGGTGAGTTCCAGTGTCTCCAGCATTTCATTGACACGTTTGTTAATTTCAATGCGATCAACACCTCGATTAAGCAATGGGAATTCGAGATTTTCAATCAGTGTCATTGTGTCGTAGATAACCGGAAACTGAAAAACCTGGGCAATATTTCTTGCCTCAGCTGAAAGTGATGTCACGTCATCACCATCAAATAGCACTCGACCACTGTAAGGTGTCAGTAAGCCAGAGATAATATTCAGCAAGGTGGTTTTGCCGCAACCCGATGGACCCAACAGCGCATAAGCCCCACCGTCCAGCCACAGGTGATCGATCTTTTTCAGCGCAAAGTCTGTACTTTTTTTCGGCTGTGGGTAGTATGAGTGGGATATCTGATCGAGTTTAATTTCCGCCATCTGTTACTGGCCTGTACTTTGTGGGACGCATGTGATCGACCCGCGCTGATCAAACAGATACACTGATTCTGGATTGATATACAGGGAGATTTCGTCCTGGGGATTCAACTTGTGCACGCCGTGGGTCAGGGCTACCCAGCTGTCACCAGTTACATCGACATGTATAAAGGTTTCCGAGCCAGTGATCTCACAGGTGCCTATGACACAAGGCAGCTCCACCGTGTGTTTATCTGTAGGTTCAAGCGACAAGTGATGCGGACGAATACCCGCGATGTATTCTCCATCAGGAATCGACCGATGAGTATCTCCAACATAGCCTAGTGACCTGCCTTCGAAAATCATCTGACCATTGCTAACTTTTATATTGCCGGTATTAAATGGCGGATCAGAGAATGTCTGTGCAGTGGCGAGATCTGACGGTCGATGATACACATCAAGTGTTCCTCCGAACTGAGTGACGCGGCCTTCAAACAGAGTGGCGGTCTGACCGCCTAGCAACAGTGCCTCCTGAGGCTCTGTCGTGGCGTAGACAAATATCGCTCCGGTCTCTGCGAATAACCTGGGTAGTTCCACTCGCAACTCTTCCCGTAGTTTATAATCGAGGTTGGCAAGAGGTTCATCCAGTAAAACCAGGTCGGCTTCCTTAACCAGTGCACGTGCAATTGCCGTACGTTGTTGCTGCCCACCGGATAGCTCAAGGGGTTTGCGATCCAGATAGGGCTCAAGCTTTAATAGACTGGCAGTGTCGCGAACTTTTCTATCCAGAGTTTTCTCATCCAATCTGGCGAGTCGCATTGGGGATGCAATATTTTCGTAGACAGTCAAGCCGGGGTAGTTGATAAACTGTTGGTATACCATCGCCACATTGCGATTACGTACCGATACACCGAGAACGCTCTTGTCATTGAATCTGATGTCACCCGAGGTGGGTTTATCGAGCCCTGCCATCAAGCGCATCAGTGTTGTCTTGCCAGCTAGTGTCGGGCCCAAAAGCACGTTAACGGAGGCGCGATCAAAGGTAAGTGATACATCACTGATGTGATCATCGTCTCCGACACGTTTACCGACATTTTTCAGCTCAAGCATTGACGCACAGACACGCTCAAGAGGCACATACATGTGTCCGTCATTAATTCCTCCAGATACTTCTGTGCTCTAACTCTAAGATCAGGCGATATCAAAGTCAACGTTTAAACACAGCACTCGTTTTGAGTGCATAGTCAACGGTTAAACTCGTGTTGATCTACTGCTTAAGATCAGCGATGTATTAAGGCAATGCGATGGTAGTTGGGTTTATACCCACCCACAAAGGTGCGACTCTTTCCCAGATTGGGGTATATCCGGTTGGCTGAGCTCAAAGAAACGCTTGCGTTTCCAACAAAGAAAATAATCTCGCGCCTTATGTGCGCGCATCACTGGAGGTGACGGAGAGCGATGCGCAACGCACGCGGGAAGGCAAGCCATATGTTTTCTCCAGCATAAAGGAGGGTGCTGGTGTCACAAATATTGTGGAGTTTATTCGTCTTGAGAGTATGTTAATCACTGCCGTCCGGAAGTACGTTTGAAAAAGGGAACAGCCGGAATACTTTATTCCGGATTGTCCCTCATGAACATCGGTCCGCCGCGCCAGCGCGGAAAACCGTAGCCGTTGACCATAACCACATCAATATCACCGGGCTTTGCAGCGATCCCTTCAGATAGAATTGTATCTGCCTCACAATACATTACCGACAAAATATTCTGCATAATCTCTTCATCGGTGAAAGATCGACGCTGAATGTTTTTGCGTTTTGATTCGCTAATGATTAATTTTTCAACTTCAGGGTTCGGCTGGGGTTTTTGCTTATCCCTGTACACATACCAACCACTGCCGGTCTTGCGTCCAAAGTTGCCTTGCTCGCAAAGCTTATCTGCTATATCTACATACCGCACTGATGGATCCCGAGTAGCCGCCTGGCGTTTACGCATGGCCCAGGCAATATCAAGCCCGGCCAGATCCTGCATTTCAAAAATACCCATTGGAAATCCAAAGTCACGCATCACCGTATCTACCTGTTGTGGCAGCGCACCATCTTCAATCATGTAATCGCAGCTGCGACGATAAGCAGACATTATTCTATTGCCGATAAAACCATCACACACACCACTGGGCACGGTAATTTTTCGCAAACGTTTACCCAGTGCCACACCGGAAGCGATAGCACCGGGTGCAGCATCCGCCGGTATCACTAATTCCAGTAACTTCATAATATGCGCTGGTGAGAAAAAGTGCAGACCAATAACTCGTGAGGGATTGTCAAGACTTTGCGCTATTTGCGCGATATCGAGATAAGAGGTGTTGCTGGCCAGAACAGCTTCAGGCTTAGTGACTCTTTCAAGCTCTGCAAAAACGGTTTGTTTCACTGCCATATCCTCAAATACTGCTTCAATTACGATATCGGCGTTTGATACAGCAGAATAGTTG
>CAZQKJ010000364.1:0-4308 GCA_964593315.1 uncultured Granulosicoccaceae bacterium | reverse complement strand
TACAGCTAGTCGGCGCTTTCAGGCAGGATGATCGTCTACTTCGCACCACACGCAATATACTCGAACAACTGCACAGCAATCAGACAACCTAACACGGAATCAACACTATGGTTTCAAGAAAAGCAAACATCATCACAGGGCTGATCGGTCTCGCAACCGTTGGTATTTTTACTATCGGACTGGCGCATAGCATTTCTACCGGCTTTGCGGGTTTTAAAGGTGGTTTGCCTTTTACCATTATTGTCACCATTGTGTTGCTGATGGCACTTTATGACTTTTATGACTCTGCAATCAGGAAAAATAAAACCGATTCTGACCATCCATCCGATCGTCAGGCGCAGTAAACACAATTATCGAGCAGAATCCACATGAGGCCATTTGAAGGTATCAGGGTGCTCGACCTCACCCACGTACTGGCAGGCCCTTTCAGTACTTTTCAGCTAGCCTGTCTTGGCGCTGATGTAATAAAGATTGAATCCCCACATGCACCCGACATGACACGCAGTGAAGGCGTGAATCCCGATCACAATCGTGAGTTGTACGGCTCTTATTTCCAATCTC
Source organism: uncultured Granulosicoccaceae bacterium (assembly GCA_964593315.1). Classification (GTDB taxonomy): domain Bacteria; phylum Pseudomonadota; class Gammaproteobacteria; order Granulosicoccales; family Granulosicoccaceae. The sequence continues at coordinate 3,747 of CAZQKJ010000364.1, read as the reverse complement.
AAAATGCCGGAAAACGCGGCATCACACTCAATCTTAAAACAGAGTCCGGCTGCGATATCCTGCGACGCTTGATCAACACTGCCGATGTATTGGTACAAAACTATTCAGGCAATACACTGGAAAAGCTTGGCTTCGGGTATGAAGCGGTGGCCAGCCAAAAACCAGACATAATCTATTGCAGTATCTCAGGCTTCGGAGCCACTGGCCCCAAAGCCGATCACCCGGCTTATGATGTTGTGATTCAGGCTTTCTCCGGCTTAATGGACGCCAATGGTGAAGCCGACAGCGAACCGGTTCGGGTGGGCCCACCCGTTATAGACTATGGCACTGGTGCACAGGCAGCACTCGCCATTACAGGAGCACTATACCAACGATTGCAAACGGGTAACGGCCAGTACATAGATGTCTCGATGCTCGATGCTGCCTTAATGATGATGAGCGCGCCGGTAGTAGATACAACTCTAAACGGAAAGCCACCACTGGCACATGGTAATGCTCATCCAGCCTATGCAGGTTATGCCGCTTACGATACCGCAGACGGAAAATTGATGTTAGGTGCGTTTACCAACAAACAAATTGCTTCACTGCTGGAAGCGCTTGGAGAGACCACCAGAGCTGAACAAATACGCACCACTGAAAGACATAAATTAAGTGCATCCATAGAGTCAGACACCAAACTAATCGCAAGTAAACTCAAAACAAAAACCGCCGAAGAGTGGGAGCAACTATTAAACGACGCACATGTTCCGGCGGCCCGTGTACGACGCCTGGATGAAACCCTTAAAGAAGATCAAGTCCAAAAACGCCACGTACTACAAAGCGTCAAATCATCTCACCCGGGATGCCCTGGAAGACTTCCCGTGGCAGCATTTTCCTACGCCACCGGCTCACCTTCGATAGATTCTCAGGCACCAGTACTTGGTCAGCACACAGAAGAGTTGCTTACAGAGCTTGGATACAGCCAGGACGAGGTGATTAAACTTCGCCAGACGAATGCTATCTAGTCCATACATCACAACATTTCATTCAGGAAGGTCAGAGCGATCATCATATTTTCTGAATCTTATCTGCCACATCGATATAATTCCGGCTCACAATCCGGTGACTCATCGCTAATAAATATCCCGTGAGAATCAGCGCCATCACGCAACCACTGTCGGGAGCAATAATTGGATCACTTTGATCTGGGAAATCACACATGGCAGATTTCCACTACTTCCGCAGACGCACAACGCTGGTTCAACCTGGGTATCAACTGGTGCTATTGCTTTAACCAGGAAGAAGGCCTCAAGTGCTTTCAAAAGGCACTCGAGTCGGACCCGCAATGCGTCATGGCCTACTGGGGCATCGCCTATGCCGCCGGACCTTTTTATAATAATCTCTGGCGTGACTTCAGTGATGAAGAGGCTGATCACACCACTCGCTACTGTCGTGAGCACCTGCAAAAAGCCAGAGACTGTGCCGCACAGGCCAGCACTCTTGAAAACAATTTAGTTGAAGCGCTCGCACAGCGTTTCCAGCAACCAAACGCCGTCACTGGCGACGAATATGATCGTTGGGACGATGCCTATGCTAACGCCATGCGAGACATCTACCGTGACCATGACACTGATCAGGATATAACTGCTTTATATGTCGAGGCCATTATGACTCGCACAGCATGGAAACTATGGGATGTGAAACTTGGTATTCCACCAGACAATGCAGACACCTATGAGGCTATTGATGCAATAGAGCGGTCAATTGCCTTGAACGACAGTCAAAACAAACCACAACATCCGGCAATTCTGCATTTACACATACATGCTACTGAAATGTCTAACGAGCCTGAAAGTGCGATGCGCTCAGCGGATATTCTGGCAACACTGTGCCCGGACTCAGGTCACATGAATCACATACCCGGTCATACCTATGTTCTATGCGGCCTGTACGAACAATCGAAGCATGTCTGTCAACGCGCTGTGATTGCCAATCGTAAGTACCTTGCGTACGCAGGCCCTTACAATTTCTATACTACGGCGCGCTGCCATGACCTGCACCTGATGATGTATAGCTGTATGTTTCTCGGCCAGTACGAACCATCCATGGCTGCAGCAGATGAAATGTGTGACACTTTGTCTAAAGATGTATTAAGTGTTAAAGGGCATCCTCAGACAGCGATTACCATGGAAGGCTACTACTCCATGAAAATGCATGTATTGGTACGCTTTGGACGCTGGCAGCAAATCATTGATTCACCTCTGCCGGACGACCCTGAACTGTATTGCGTTTCTACCGCTATGCATCACTACGCCCGCGGTATCGCCTTCGCGTCTCTTGGAGATATACACTCTGCTGAGTATGAACAACAACAATTCTATCAGGCTGTCATGAGAATCCCCTCGAACAGAAAGTTCTTTAACAACCCTGCACACACAATTCTCGGGGTCGGTGAGAAGATGTTGGCAGGTGAAATCGAGTATCACAAGGGTGACTACGAATCAGCATTCAATCACCTGCGCGAGAGTGTTCACCGGGATGACAATCTTGAGTACACAGAACCCTGGGCATGGATGCACCCACCGCGCCATGCACTGGCGGCACTGCTCGCAGAACAAAGCCAATATGATGAAGCAGAAGAGGTTTATCGAACTGATCTCGGGCTAAACACAAAGCTACAACGCTGCGCTCAACACCCGGATAATGTTTGGGCACTACACGGTTTTGTGGAGTGTTTGATACATCGTGGAGATAAAAAAGAGCTGCCGATCTACCAGAAAAAACTCACTCAGGCACTGTTAAAAACTGATGGCTCTGTTACCTCGTCATGCCTGTGTCGCCGAAAAACTGTGTAATACAACTGCATGCCATAGTAATATTTCATCGTGCTTCCGCAAACAAAGCATCTATATCAAGAGACTCCTCAAGACAATCTGCCAATTTGCCCGGCTCTTTCTCTACCATTTCGTTGTAACTTCTCTCAGCGGCGTCAGTGACTCCAAAGCCTTGTAACCACCAGTGACGATACGAATCAATTGCAAACAAAACATGAGGCTTACAAAGGCGCTACCCTCAATCGCTGACGATGTACCACACTGCACAAACCTGCCACCAGAGTAGATTTACCTACATCAGCCTGTGCCCTGAAACATTAACGCCCATGCTGCCATAAGTCCTGTTCAAAGTGTACGATAGTGAAACAAGAACTTATCACAGTATCAACGGTATCGGATCACTCCGTCACGGTCTTATTGTATGTTTAGCAAATGAAGATATTCTTACTGACCCATGTGCGAGAACTAAACAGGCCCACCAATACAGGTGTGTTAGCAGAGCAACATACCTCGGGGCTTGTACAACGGATTTTGTGGCAGAGGCTAAGTCCTGATCAAGAGCTATTGAATCTCATAGACAAAAACAAGGCGTTGTTGCTATATCCTGTGGAAAATGGAGAGAACTACCCTCCCGGTGAGACATTGCTATCATCGTACAGCAACCTTGTGATAATTGACGGTACCTGGCAGGAGTCACGCAAGATTTACAACAAGAGCGACTACTTAAAATCCATGCCACACGCAAGGCTCACAACCACACAAAAGTCCCGATACAATCTACGACGAAACCAGATTGATAAAGGTCTGTGTACAGCAGAGTGCGTGATAGAAGTTTTAAAAATAAAGCAAGAACACCAGTTAGCATTGAATCTCGAGAGAGAATTTTCCACTTTTAATGAATCTAATAGGTAATTTCACACTAACGGGGCTGATA
>CAZQKJ010000363.1:0-4309 GCA_964593315.1 uncultured Granulosicoccaceae bacterium | reverse complement strand
ATAGTGTTTGTCTGCAGAAAGACTACCACTAATATCACTTTAAGCAATAAAAACCAAAAGGACAACATGAAAGCTGCAACTATCCAGAACTACGGCGACGCAATTGAATTTACTGATATTGCAAAGCCGACCCTCACAGACGACTCAGTCATTATCGAAGTGCACGCGGCAAGCCTTAACCCAATCGACAACATTCTGCGCATGGGATACCTAAAGGAGATGTTGCCGCTTACGTTCCCGCACGTAATGGGATACGACGTTTCGGGCGTGGTTGTTGAAGTCGGTGAGCAGGTTAAAAAGGTGAAGGTAGGCGATGCGGTTTACGCGCGGCCCAATCAGGAAGACGCGGGCGCTATGGCCGAGTTTGCACGTTTAAAGGAAAGCGAACTTGCGATTTTGCCAGACAATCTAAGCCACACTCAAGCCGCTGCCGTGCCACTTGCAGGCCTTACTGCGTGGCAGGCCTTAATTACTCACGGCAAGTTAAAAAAGGGCGACAAGGTTCTTATTCATGCAGGCTCCGGTGGAGTCGGTACCTATGCCATTCAAATAGCCAAACACTTTGGCGCATTTGTCGCCACCACAACAAGTTCAAAGAATACCGAGTTAGTAAAAAGCTTAGGTGCTGATGTCGCCATTGATTATAAGACACAGAAATTTCAGGACGAACTGTCTGACTACGATTTGGTATTCGATATGTTAGGTGGCGAAACGATGACGGAGTCATTTAAGGTGCTGAAGCGTGACGGCACAATGGTCTCAATTAAAGGGCAAGACATCGACGATCTCGCTACAAAATACGGTGTGAGATTTGAATTTATATTCATGACTCCAGACGGCGCCATGTTGGCAGAGCTTGGCGATTTGATTTCTAACGGCAGTGTTAAACCGATTATTGATAGCGAATTTCCATTAAATGAATTCACTGCGGCTTACGACCAGTTAGATACCGGGCGCACGGTTGGCAAGATAGTGGTTGCTGTTAAGTAGGTGCTAAATGCCTCAAACCGAATAATATTGGAGAATCATTGATGTCTATTATCAAAAAAATACTTGGGATAGCGCCCAAGCTTGAAAGTGATGGATCATATAGCCCTTCGCCACTAGCATTGAAATTAGCCACAAAAAGCAAAACCGACTATGACCATAAGGTGTACCCCAATGCCTATAAGGGTGGTAAGGCTAGAGTGCTGATGGTGTGCAGCGATCAACGCCATATGACCATGGAAAATAGCAAGCTATTTTCTACCGGCAATCATCCGGTTGAGATGTTAGTACCCATGCTTCATCTTGAGCAAGCGGGTTTTGATATTGATATCTATACGGCTACGGGTGACTCTGTAAAAATTGAAATGTGGGCTATGCCAGAGGAAGATGAAGCGGTTAGCGCACTCTATCAAAAGCACAAAACACATTTCGAAAATCCCCATTCGCTGATTGATTTTGTTCAACACTCGATGAATGACGAATCGCCCTATGTTGCGGTGTACTTACCGGGCGGGCACGGTGCAATGCTGGGTTTGCCAGAGAATAAAGATCTTGAAAAAGTCATTCACTGGGCTCATCAAAAAGATAAATACATGCTTGCCATTTGCCATGGGCCGGCAGCACTACTGGCAGCGGGCTTAAGTTTAGATAAGGGCTTAGATAAAAATTCAGATAAAGACGCTTTCATATACCATGGTTATAAAGTGGCGGTGTTTCCTGATTCAGTCGATAAAATGACCCCGAAAGTTGGTTACATGCCGGGCCACATGCCGTGGTACTTTGGAGAAAAATTAGAAGCGCTTGGTGTGGAGATCATCAATAAGAAAGCAGAAGGAAATTGTCATCAGGATAGAAAACTGATTACCGGTGATGGCCCGCAAGCCGCAAACAAGTTCGGCACAATGGCCGCCAATGCACTTCTGTCTGAAAATTACTGATGAAGTAGATCAAAAATATTGGTGTATGCTGATCCAATATTTATTCACGGAAACACGGAATGTCGAATATTCGCGATCAAGGTAAAAGTACAGTATCGCACAAACCTGTTTATACAGAAGGTTCGGTATTTAAGCATATTAGTACTCTAGCGATAACTTCTGCGATTGGTATGTTCGCCATTATGGTTGTCGACCTGGTCGATATGTACTTCATTTCACTATTAGGACAACCATCACTAGCTGCTGCTGTCGGCTTTGCAGGGCTTGGTCTGTTTCTCGGTGCGTCTGTGTGTATCGGTATTTCCATTGCGGTGTCCACCCAGGTAGCCCAGGCACTGGGTGAAGAAAACGAAACCCTTGCCAGTCGCTATGCTATTCATGGTTTTTTGTATTCGCTGCTATGGACGATACCGATCACCATTGTAACAATGGTCTATGCAAAAGAATTGTTGTCGCTAATTGGTGCCAGCGGTGAGACCTTGTCGCTTGCTACCGGTTACTTTCGTATTGTCGGCATCTCGCTGCCTGTGCTCGGGATAGCGATTGCCGGCGGATCAATATTGCGCGCAGCGGGTGCCGCAAAATTAGCCATGTGGTCGACGATTATTGGCGGCCTTGTGAATGCCGTACTTGATCCGATATTGATTTTTGGTGCCGGGCTCGATTTAACCGGCGCCGCAATAGCATCTGTTTGTTCGCGTATCAGTGTGGCTGTTATAGCGCTTTATGGCTTGATAAAAATACACAAGCTCATTGCTATGCCAGACTGGTCTAAGTTGGCAGGAGATTTTAAGTCACTTAGTACTCTAGCGTTGCCTTCTATGCTCACCAATCTTTCCGGCCCTGTGAGTGCTGCCTATGCGACATCGCAAATGGCGCGTTTTGGAACCGATGCGGTGGCCGCAGCATCAGTGGTTGGTCGATTAACACCGGTGGCGTTTGCCGGGCTTTATGGGTTGTCGGGTGCGGTGGGTCCGGTAGCATCGCAAAATATGGGCGCCGGTAATTTTCACCGTATCAGACAAACCGTTTTATCATCAGCAGGATTTGTCGTGCTCTATGTGATACCGGTAACCGTTATCATGTATCTTGCGCAAGAGTGGTTGATCACGGCGTTTAGTTTGCAGGGCGAGTCCGCAGAGCTACTCCGGTTTTATGCCACCTTTGTTGTTGGCTCTTATATATTGTTTGGCTTGCAACTAAGTTCTAACCCGATCTTTACCGCACTTCGCCATCCAGGCTATGCAACACTGAGCAATATTGGTCGAGACCTGTTGTTGGCTATTCCGTTGATCTTCTTATTGTCAACCACCTTCGGTGCACGCGGTGTGTTGGCAGGACAGGCGCTGGCTAACGCATTGGCGGGTATATTAGCGTTTACGGCAGCTCTTTGGATGAGTGGCAGGGTAGAGCGTGGTGAGCGTGTGGGGCCCGACTGGTCACAAGTGCGTTTGCATCGGCACCGACCCGTCCTTCCAGGTGTTCAACATCGTGGTTAAATTGGTCTGCAAAACATCATTCTCTAAGCACACATCAGATATAGCCGAACGGATCACCTATGACTGACTTCCTGCTATTGGCATTTATTTTTCTCGTCGCCGGCGTGATCGCGGTACCTATTGCCACCCGACTCGGTCTCGGCTCTGTATTAGGTTATCTCATTGCAGGCATTGTGATCAGTCCGATACTCGCACTGATGCACGTTGATGTTATTTCTATACAGCACTTCGCAGAGTTTGGCGTAGTAATGATGCTGTTCCTGGTCGGGTTGGAGCTTGAACCCAAAGTGCTTTGGTCAATGCGTGCCAGGCTCTTGGGCCTAGGTGGCGGACAAGTCGCACTGACTATCTTGCTGGTTATGTTGGCTGCAGTGGCATTTGGACAACCGTGGACGATAGCGTTGGCTATAGGCTTGGTTTTTTCATTATCGTCGACAGCCATTGTGTTGCAAACCCTGAATGAAAAAGGTTTGATGCGCAGCGAAGGGGGTCAATCAAGCTTTTCAGTACTGTTGTTTCAAGACATTGCTGTCATCCCAATGCTAGCGCTGTTGCCACTTTTGGCATTACCCGAACTGATGGATGCGGCAGCTCACTCACCCTCTGGTGACGGTGGGCACGGTGCAGATGATGGCCACGGTTCTTTAAGTTTGGTAGATGGCCTGAATGGTTGGCAGACAACAATGGTTACCGTCGCCGCTGTGGCGTTTGTGGTGCTGGCCGGTAACTTTCTTACCCGACCCATATTCCGGTTTATTGCATCCTCCGGTTTACGTGAGCTATTTACCGCTGCAGCCTTGATGATGGTTATTGGTATTGCACTGTTGATAACTTTAGTGGGTTTATCACCCGCACTGGGAACCTTTATTGCCGGTGTTGTGTTGG
>CAZQKJ010000362.1:0-4312 GCA_964593315.1 uncultured Granulosicoccaceae bacterium | reverse complement strand
TCAAACTGGGGCTGGTGAACCGGTTACGCACATAACTGCGCAGCCACGATGGCGCTTCTCCGGTCTGCAGGAATTCCATGAACAGATCCTGCAAAATGAAGTCTTCCGCCTGATACCCGTGCGCGTCATAAAACGCGAGCCCAAACAGCTCATACTCAGTGGCGCCAAAGCGCGCAGCTAGTACATTTAGTTCTTCGGAATCTCGGCTAGTATCGCTTTCTATCACGTCGCTTTCTCGTTCACACCCCAGCTACAATCAGCAAGGAGCGTGCAAAAGTTCTCTGTCATGAGACAATAACGGCGCATTTATGACTCACTTGACGAAGGAGATCACAATGACCAGCAAAAGAACCGGCACCCCGTGGATGTCCGCAGATGACTACGGAAGGTCATTAACCGGCCTGGGAATCAACCTGCTGGTGACTTCTGTTGAACAAAGTGCCCACTTCGCCACCGCAGTGCTGGGTGCAACAGCAGTCTACAGCGACGTCGACTTTGCAGTCATGAAAGCCTGCGGCAGCGAATGGATGCTACACGCAGATCACACTTACGACAGCCATCCGATGAAAGGTATCATCGAAGACATACCGGCACGCGGTTGTGGCATAGAAATAAGATTACACAACTGTGACCCGGACCTTGCATGCGCTAAAGCCCGCGAGCATGACTACATTGTGCTTGCCGATGCGCTGGATAAACCACATGGTGTTCGCGAAGCATTTATCGTTGCTCCTGATGGTTATATCTGGGTGCCTGACTCGCCCTTGTAGCCTGAATGGATTATGCAGCTACCACTACGTTAGCGCGTTACTGTGTGGCAGCTGTTTGAATCACCGCGCAGTGTTTTCTCTATAACGCAGTGCCTTCATTACACGCAGAGTCGCAACACCACAATTAACCATCCAGCTCAAAAAAAATCCCTTCGCTCCAGACACCTGCAACAGACTCCCTCTCGACCACCAACTCTGCAAGCTGATAGTACACAGCACGCGACAGTAACGCCGGTAAATCGCGACGCACAATGACATAGGGCGCGGGCTGATTATTTTTTTCAGTAAGCCACAGTCCATGCTTAGCATCAGCTTTAAAACGATTGCCGGTATTATCGGTAAAGCACAATGATTGATGTTCGCCTTTACCAGAGACCTCCATCAATACCGCGATAAACGGCGCATCCTCTACTTCAATCTTTAACTTCTCATGCGGAGTTTTAAGGTAGTAACTTGTACCTTCACGCCACAGTATGGTTGAGAACAACGCTACCATCCGCTTGCGCTCAATTATTGCACCTTGATGATACCAGTCACCCTGTCGATCAATACGGATATCAATCTCGGAAATTTTACTCGGATTCCACTGCTCCATCGGTGGTTTATCACGGGTATCAAACCTCGCCACCAGCGACTCCAGACTATCAACCATTCAGCCATCCGAATCTGCTTGCGTAGCTTGAATCTGATCGTCCGGTTTTATCAATCAATTGAAGCTGTACCGATAACACTATCGCTGCTCACCATAAAGACGATTAAGGTCAGTGATGAGCTTATCGATGTTCTCAGCAGCATGAGCTGAGCTGGCAGCATCGCTCGGTAAATTAGTAGTGCCAGCATTGTCAATGTTATCGGCAACTGTGCTGCTGCCATCTGAATTGGCCTCGTTGCTGGCATCGCCCCTTAATGTGCCTCCGACTGATCCAATAGAAGGCTTGCCGGCGACGCTACCTCTTTTCGCACGAGTCCCTGTGTCACTATTGTCTGGCGGGGTTGGCATATCAGAAGGTTCGTTAACCAGCTTCAACTTTTCACTGAGATAAATCTCATCAAAGCCGTCCGAGATCATATCCACCACACTGGCATCAATGGCCTCAAAAGATTTTTCATCAGCATCAAGACTCGCCACAACCACCCCTGGAACCAGTGAATCATCAGCGCTTGATTCATGATCAACTAACTGCGCGCCACAGTCGAGTAACATAATGGCGCCTTCCTGCGAACGTCGACTGATGGTCTCAGCCTGTGCTGTATCGAGGGTTTTAAGTTTGTGCAGCGCATCCACCGCATCCAACAACGGCATACTCGACGCGATTGACTCTACTCTGTGTCCACCATTGTCAGAAGCATCTGCCGCGGCCTGATTCAGCTTATTGATTACATTGCGAGTCGTGGTAATCGACGACGCATCTCCACGGAAAACCACAGATCGCACCGCAACACCGGATACCGACATCAGCTGCAATGAAGGTGGACGTGTCGCTGAACTCAACTGCATTGAAGCTGAACTGGCCACCGACATCAATGCACAAGCCGAGTAAAGCAGGTCTACTGCATCGATCAATCTCGACATGCGATCCGGGCTTGATGCAGGCTCTTCGGCATCGTAAAGCCGCAAAACCAATATGCCGTTTTCCGGATCATCCGATCTCAACCCGTCTATTGCTCGAGTCTCCCGCACCAGTGACAACATACCCGGCAGATGACTCACTGCAAACATGATTTTGCTATAAGCCGTAACCGACTTCCCCAACCGCGACTCAACCGGCCGGGTATCCAGTGTCAGATCCTGCCAAAAAGAAGGACTGCCCAGCTCGTTCAGATGTAACAAACTGACAACCGCAGATTCATCATCGCCAAACGCTGCAACCTGCTTGATATAGGCGCTCGACGCCTGCTCTATCCCGGCTTGGGCTGACGCCCGATCCCCCTGCCCGCGCAGAGACAACCTGTGTGCCCGCAGCGCAGGCATCAAACCGCTGGTTTTTAACGACTCCACAACCCGTTGGGTGGCAGTGTATAGCTGAATCAGGTCCAAGGATCTATCTGCAATAAAGACTGACTGTCGATTATAGAGCACCCGAAAGATGGCTGCCGCATCCACGGTGCGCAAAGTATTAGAAATCCCGTGAAAGCTAATTCTCTAGCGCTGAAACACGGCCTGGCACCGGTAAGTCTTAGCTTTGGCTAGGTTGGAACACGATATCACTATCCAGCACCCCATCTACACTACTCACTCAAGCACGATCTATTCAGCACAATCGAGCTAAAAATTACAGCGCTCTGGCGTAGGGTCGATTCACATCTTAAATACTTAGCCTTGTCCTCGGGGTAGCTCGATGAAAAAACTGATCTCTGTAGTGGCTATCGCGACGCTTTACGGCTGTGGATCAAGCTCATCTGACGCGCCCGATTCTATTATCAGCGACGACACCACTTCCTCGATTGATGGCTCAACAGTCGATGCAGATACTGCACAAACCCCATTGGAGCAACCCGCAGCGACCAACCCAACGCCCCTGGCGCTGGTCACAACGACACCAGTTCAGCAACAGCTACCTGGTCCCTGCATTGATGATAACCACGACGGATGGGGGTGGAATGGTGTTGAGTCTTGTCAGGTGGAGATCATCGCAAACGATCCGGCATCACAACCGTCCGAGACTGAGACAACACCAATCCTTGCAGTAACAGCAGAACCGGTAGTCAGATTTTCCGACTACACCTGCCAAACACTTAACGGAGAAAACCGGCATAACGTTAGACTCTTCGAGGATAACAGTGGCGATGTGCAGTGGGATTTGCACGGTGATTCAGTGTGGGTTGCAACGCAAAACGCAGGCACGCAAACGTATGATGTAACCAGTGCCGGATTGTTCGGCAGAAATCCTGAATTTGATCGAACACTTGATTACGTACAGAACTGTCAACTGGACAGTGACTCGAACCACGATTGGTTGCTGGCACAGTTACCTGGCGCACCATCACTGGCACCGGTTTCTGATCAGTGGACTTTCAACTGTAGCCTTGATAACGATCCGTCTACGGCTGGACCTGGATTCTAAACACCGATAACAACGTATACGATCCGGCGGGTGAAAAAACCGGCACATGGAGATGGTTTGAAAACGACCAGCTGAACATTGGACCTTTTGGCAATCCAGCACCACTAATTCGATTTGAAGATAACAACAAAGACATCATTTTGGCTGATAGCCGTGGCGGGGATTTCGGCAAATGTGTAGCCGACAAACCAATACAAAAAGCTCAATTGAATGCGAGATTCGATTATCCGATGTTTAACTGCAACATCAATGGTGATAGAGAATTTCTGGTGTTCGCACCAAACGGCTCACTACTGAGTCAGTACGCTGTTGTTCTGGGCAGCTACTCTTCAATCGGTTTTAACAGTTACCAGTTCCGGGGAATACAGTGGTCAATTGATCAGGGAATAATGACTGGCGCCAATAACGTTCAAATTTCAGAGTTTTGCACACAGCAAACTGGAAAGTCTTTATATACCCCGTAAACGGAACATAAGG
>CAZQKJ010000361.1:0-4319 GCA_964593315.1 uncultured Granulosicoccaceae bacterium | reverse complement strand
GAACCGAGTTTAGAAGAGCTGCCGATAAAGGTTACCAGCCAATCGTAGAGCTACAAAAAACACTGGCTGCGGTACCGGCACTTAAAGCACTGTCAGGCGAGTTTGACTCGCTGCGAGAGCTAATAACCAACAGCGGTGGAGATGCAACTATTGACGAACTTGCAGCGGCATCAAAACGATTCGGTGATGTTGAAGGTGCATCAAAGATAAAGTCAGAAATCTCTAAGGCGCGTAAAGCACTCAGAGCAAAAAACCCTGACCCTGAAAAAGCAGTTGAAGCAATACTGGCAGCAGAAGAAGAATATCAGTCCGAGCTGCAATGGCGCGAACAGGCACAGGCTGAAATCGGTTCACAGGTCGCAGAGTACGAAGCGACGATACGTTCATCAATCGGAGTCAGACAACAAACTCGTCTCACTAAAGATCAGGCGCTTTATGTTGCGGCCTGTGACGCAGGGCATCGGGATATATCTTTGAACTTCTAGGCGATCGGCAGCGCCAGTGTTTTGCTTACTTGCGTTGCCAATCAAGCTCGAGCTGATTTAGCGGAAAATCAATAACAGGTGTGGTGATGTTATCGGTGCGTACCCGTGTGAGTATCTTTTCGGTGCGCTCAACTGCAGTGCCACCGACTCGCTTCACCAGCGCATAACCTTCCGTTACTCCATGAAACATATCAGCGGTGAGGACACTGACCGTCTCGTTTGCTGCCAGACCCAGTGATGGTATCGACAGACCAAAATTATCGTAATCTGTACCGAGAGAGTTAAAAAACACATCCACTTCATAATCAGATGCCTCACCAGTTTCGGTCAGCTCAATCTGATGCTTTGATTGGAGCTGAAAGCCGAGCACTGCTGTTGCATAATCCAGCATCACGTGATCTTTCAGGAAATGCACATTCAAATCAATTTTGCTGAAGGCGATTGGTTCGAATTGAGGCTGGCTAAACAACTCATCGACGAACGCTTCTAAACTATAAGTGACTAAACGCTGCGCAGTTGAACCCGATACCGCGTCTGTGACCTGCCGTGTTGTACAGGCACTGGAAATGCACAACAGTATCAAAAAGCCTATGCGCGAGGCGATATTGCTGCGTCGCAGTAGTGATGAACTGAATGAAAGTTGTGTTGATTCAGGTGTCGGCTGCTGGTAAACCATCGGAAATCGAGGGATCATGTTCTTGCCAAGCTAATGAAGCGCCCGGGTTTAGGCATAGATACAACTTGCCTGTTGCAACGCACAAGCTCCTGAAGCGTAGCACAGAAGATATCCATGGTTTTCCGCCAAAGCTGTAAGCTTTGGCCACAACACCGGTTACCGCGATTGAAATTCTATACCGGTGTGAATTTACCTGCGCTACTGGCTCAGGGTACCTATCAGGCTTCAGCAGATGTAGCGTGTACCGCTGCCCGCTCGATAGCTCGCAACGAGCGTTGAGCTTTAACATTGCCCTGCGATGCTGCAATCTTGAAATAATGTACGGCCTGCCCTTCGCTACGTTCTAACCCCCAACCGTTCTGCGCCAGCACACCCAGATTATAATTAGCCCGAGAATCACCCTGCTTTGCCGCACGGCGTAACCAACGGGCAGCCCGGGTATAATTCTTTTCAAGGCCGCGACCATTTGCCGCCCGCAATCCGAGATTTACCTGCGCTCGCACGTTGCCACGATCAGCCGCCTTTCTATACCATTCAATCGCGGCCTTTTCATTTTTATCAATGCCCTGACCATGTTCATACATGCGTCCAAGATTATATTGCGCAGCAGCGTTGTCCTGCTCGGCTGCCATACTGAACCAGTAGACTGCCTGATAGACGTCTTTATTTACACCCAGCCCCAACGCACAACCAATCCCGTAATTCAATTGTGCTTGTGAGTGACCGGCCTGCGATGCTTTTCTAAACCACTTCATCGCGTTGGTGTAATTTTGCTCGCCGGCAACACCATTGATATAACAGATGCCAAGATCGAATTGTGCGGCTGTGTGTCCCCCTTCTGCTGCGAGTTGAAACCACTTGACCGCCTGCTCATCACTTTGCTCAACCATATTGCCAGTCGCGTACATTTTTGCGAGCAATGCTCTTGACTGAAGATCCCCACGTTTTGCAGCAAGCTTGAACCAGCTGACTGCCGCCTGCTTATCTTTCGGGACACCCAAACCCTGAGCGTAGCAAACACCCAAATCGAACTGTGCAACCACATGACCATTATCAGCCGCAGCACGATACAAGCTAACGGCAGTCTGTCGGTTTTGCAGAACACCATGTCCCACCGAGTACATATACCCTAAAAATCCCTGTGCACAGGAGTTGCCGGCATCCGCCGCCTGTTGAAAGTAGTGAGCTGCCTGATCATAGTCCTGTTCGACTCGCTGACCATCGAAATACATAATGCCAAGGAACAATAGCCCCCACTGATCATTGGCGTTGGCTCTTTTCAGAATCCAGTCGTTGGCTTTATCAAAGTGAAGTTCACGGTCCTCTATCGATACCTTTTCATCACACAGCAGTGCCAGGGCAGCACTGGCACCCAAATGATCATCTGCAGCAGCAATCAGAAAAAGCTCGACAGCTGCATCTTCATCCATGGATAAATCGACTGCGCCACGGCGCAAATCCATGCCTTTCAAAAAGTGGTCATGGGCATCAGGTGCAGACACCAGTGTAAGTGAGCCGCCACCAGGCAAGTCCTTGCTGAGCGGCCGACGTTTGCGGTGCAGTTTTTCCGGATCATCAGTTGTGGTGTTCATAACTCTTCAACTTTTTTCTACGCTTGGAATATACCCCTACAGATACCCGAAAGGAACAACATCTCCAGCCTGTATTGGTGCAACTGTTCACTCTAAAAGAAAAGCAGCAATCCTTTGACAACTACTCATTACAAACCGGGGTGCCTGGGCTGCCATACGCTGTTCCCGTCTTACATCAACACTCAGTGTTAATAAATTGAAACAAACTGAGATTCAACGGAAGATTCATGGAACGATATGATTTAACCACTTTCAATCATTAAACAACACTTGGTGCTTCCCAAATTCGAAATGAACCTGCCTCCTTTGATGCAGTAGTTACCCTTGCTGCGATCTAATCTGTGCTTATATGCGTGGTCTCCTTGATGATCTCCATGACGATGTAGGAGCGGGTGTCTCGCACTCCGGGAAGGTCCCGTAAAATATCACCCAGCAACACTCTGTACTCGGCCATATCTGCGACGCGAATTTTCATCAAGTAGTCAAAATCGCCGGACAGTAAATGGCACTCAAGCAAATGCGGTATCTGTAAGGCCGCATGTTTGAATTTTTCAAAGATACGTTTGCTGTCGTATTCCAGTTTGATTTCCACGTAGACCATCAGTGCCGCGTTCATCAGATCAGGATTGAGTATGGCCGTATAGCCCACAATGTAGCCATCACCTTCAAGCCTTCGAACGCGTTCAAGACACGGAGATGTACTCAGGCCGACCCGCTCGCCTAGCTCCACGTAGGATATTCGGGCATTTTTCTGAAGTTCATCCAGTATTCGGCGATCAGTGCGGTCGAGCTTTTTCATGGCCATTGCAGCAATAAATACCAATTTAATAAATTTATCCGAATAATAAGCTGAATATTCTAAAATTACCCAAATATATTCCGGATATTTTGCACTAAACTCGCACTATGTTCTGCAATTATCAGAGCTATTACATAAATTATTCCGTCGATCAGCCGTTTGCCATTATAGGCAACATCAATAATGCGGAAGTGAAAGCATCGAATATTAAAGCGAGGAGCAATGCCATGCTGGTAGGCCTACCAAAAGAAATAAAAAACCACGAGTACCGCGTGGGGCTCACACCCGTCAGTGTGCGTGAACTCATTGCTAATGGTCATGAGGTGTTGGTCCAGAGCACTGCAGGTGAAGGTATCGGTGAGTCAGATGATGCCTACACCAGTGCCGGAGCACGCATTGCGTCAAGCGCAGAAGAAGTATTCGAGCAGGCTGACATGATCGTCAAGGTCAAGGAACCCCAGCCAAACGAATGTCGGATGCTAAGACCCGGTCAGCTACTTTTTACTTATCTTCATCTGGCACCTGATCCGCAGCAAACAGATTTGTTGCTGGAATCCGGCGCGGTAGCTATTGCCTATGAGACCGTCACAGACAACGATGGCGGTTTACCTCTGCTGGCACCTATGTCGGAAGTCGCAGGCCGTATGTCTATACAGGCAGGCGCAATGTGCCTTGAAAAATCTAATGGAGGTTCTGGAAAGTTACTCGGTGGCGTTCCGGGCGTTGCACCTGCGAATGTACTGGTCATCGGTGGTGGAGTCGTCGGT
>CAZQKJ010000360.1:0-4326 GCA_964593315.1 uncultured Granulosicoccaceae bacterium | reverse complement strand
AATACATACAGCACCATTTATCCAACCTGACCTGGGGTAAACACCCCGATGGACACTGGGGCATTGCTCACGGTGCCGAAGAGGCGGCTGAGATGGGCTTCATGGCAATTAACCTGGACTCTATGTTCTGGTCAATTCTGCTCGGCTCGCTTTTTTGTTTTATTTTCTGGCGAGCAGCCAAAAAAGCCACTACCGGAGTACCCACTGGCTTTCAGAATGTCTGCGAGTCAATTGTCGAGTTTGTTGACGACATCATCAAAGATTCTTTCCACGGCAAAAGCGATCTGATCGGGCCACTGGCACTGACAATCGCAGTGTGGATATTCCTGATGAATTTTATGGATTTGATCCCGGTCGATTTCCTGCCTGAAGCGATGCTCCGCTGGGGCGGTATACCCTATCAGCGCGTGGTTCCCACCACTGACGTGAACGTCACAATGGGTATGTCGTTGTCGGTCTTTGCACTGATGATTTTCTACGGCATCAAGATCAAAGGTGGTAAGGGCTTTATGGCTGAACTGACTATGCATCCGTTCAGCAGTGACAACAAAATTGTTCAGATCATTCTGATACCGATCAACTTCTTCCTCGAGATTGTGGCGCTGATATCAAAGCCGCTTTCACTCGGTCTGCGACTATTCGGCAACCTCTACGCCGGTGAGTTGATCTTCATTCTTATAGCACTGCTGCCGTGGGGCTTGCAGTGGACACTCTCTGTACCATGGGCCATTTTTCATATTCTGGTTATCGTGCTGCAGGCGTTTATTTTCATGATGCTCACCGTCGTCTACCTTAATATGGCGCACGAGCAACACTAGTTTTTCACTCATCCATCAACTTTAGAAACAATCTTGTCCAGGAGCTAAAATGGAATCTGTACTCAGCAATACCGCGATATCGGCCGCAATCTTAATCGGTCTGGCCGCACTCGGTACCGCAATCGGCTTTGCGCTGCTTGGCGGCAAATTTCTTGAAGCATCAGGTCGTCAGCCTGAGCTTGTGCCAATGCTTCAGACCAAATTCTTCATCGTAGCGGGACTGCTCGATGCGATCCCGATGATCGCTGTCGCGATGGGTCTTTACTTCATCTTCGTTAGCCCGTTTGCCGGTGCCCTTGGTGGCTAACAGCGGATAAGCAATCAGTTATATGACTGATTGGTATCCGTATCTGGAGATAGGCAATGAACATAAACCTTACATTACTTGGTCAGGCTATCTCGTTCGCGATGTTTGTGGCGTTTTGCATGAAGTTTGTGTGGCCACCATTAATTGGTGCACTGCGCGAACGTCAGGCGACTATTGCAGAAGGACTCGCTTCAGCTGAAAAAGGCGCGCAAGCGCAAGAGCAAGCTCAAGCCGAGGCACAGCAAATGGTCTCCGATGCAAAAACGCAAGCCTCCGAGATTGTCTCGCAGGCACAGCGTCGCGGTAGCGAAATCGTTGAAGAAGCAAAGGCCAACGCGGTCACTGAAAGCGACAAAGTCAAAGCGACTGCGCAAGCAGCACTTGACCAGGAAGTTATCAGCACTCGCGAGTCACTTCGAGGCGAGGTTTCATCGGTTGCGGTCACTGCCGCCGAGAAGATCCTCAAACGTGAAGTAGACGCCAAGGCTCACGCCTCTGTGCTTGATGAACTGATAGCGAAGATCTAATCATGGTAGAAACCGTAACCGCTGCAAGACCGTATGCAAAAGCCGTTTTTGAGCTAGCTCGAAAATCCGGCAACTACGCTGGCTGGTCTGAAAAACTGACATTGTTGAAATCAGTGGTTGCGGATTCCACTGTGTCTGCAGCTCTTGATGACCCTGCCAACACCGCTGCAGATCGTGCAGCGTTGGTAGAAAAGATTGCCGGTGACAGAATTGAAGCCGACGGCGTTAACGTCGTGCGTTTGCTGGCAGAGAATAATCGCCTTCCTCTGATGGGTGAGGTGAGTTCAATCTATGAAGACTTGCGCGCCAATGAAGAGGGTACGCTCGAGGCCACTGTTATTTCGGCTATGGCACTCGATGATACTTACCGCGCAAAACTTACCGAGGCACTGGAGCGCAGGTTCCAGAAGAAGGTCAAGATTCTTGAAGAAGTAGATGAATCTTTGATCGGCGGTGCCATTATTCGCGCTGGCGACACTGTGATAGACGGGTCCATTAACGGACGATTATCACAACTCGGCAGCAGCCTGAGCGCACGTCAATGACCCGAACCGCGGCTCATTCGTTTAGCGCCAGGCGCGCAGCAGAATTTATTTAGAGGACGACACATGCAACTTAACCCATCTGAAATCAGTGAGCTGATCAAAGAGCGTATCGGTAACTTCGAAGCTTCCAGTGAAGCTCGTACCGAAGGCACTATCGTCAGCATGAGTGACGGTATTGCTCGTATCCATGGCCTGAACGACGCAATGTCAGGTGAAATGATCGAATTCCCGGGTGATACATACGGATTGGCGATGAACCTCGAGCGCGACTCGGTGGGTGCTGTGGTACTCGGTTCCTACGGCCACCTGAAAGAAGGCGATAAAGTTCGCTGTACTGGAAAAATTCTTGAAGTGCCGGTAGGTCCGCAGCTACTCGGCCGTGTGGTAAACGCACTGGGCGAGCCGATAGATGAAAAAGGCCCGTTGAACGCTGCAGAGACTTCTCCAATTGAGAAGGTAGCGCCTGGCGTATGGTGGAGACAATCAGTTGATCAGCCAGTACAAACCGGTTTGAAATCCATTGATGCGATGGTGCCGATTGGACGCGGACAGCGCGAGCTGATCATTGGCGACAGACAGACTGGTAAAACTGCCGTTGCGATCGATGCGATCATCAACCAGAAAGATACCGGCATCAAGTGTATCTACGTTGCTATTGGTCAGAAGCAGTCGACCATTGCAAACGTTGTAACCAAATTAGAAGAGCACGGCGCAATGGA
Source organism: uncultured Granulosicoccaceae bacterium (assembly GCA_964593315.1). GTDB lineage: Bacteria > Pseudomonadota > Gammaproteobacteria > Granulosicoccales > Granulosicoccaceae. The sequence goes on along the minus strand of CAZQKJ010000360.1, from coordinate 1,410 downwards.
AAATACCATTGTTGTTGCCGCCGGTGCTGCAGAGTCAGCGGCGATGAACTTTATCGCACCTTATGCGGGTTGCTCAATGGGTGAGTATTTCCGCGATAACGGTGAAGATGCGCTGATTGTATATGATGATTTAACCAAGCAAGCCTGGGGCTATCGACAAGTATCACTGCTGCTACGCCGACCGCCTGGTCGTGAAGCGTACCCTGGTGATGTTTTCTACCTCCACTCACGCTTGCTTGAACGCTCGGCACGAGTTTCTGCAGACTATGTTGAAAAGCACACCAATGGTCGGGTTAAAGGTCAAACCGGTTCATTGACTGCACTGCCAATCATTGAAACCCAGGCAGGTGACGTATCGGCATTCGTACCGACCAACGTAATTTCAATTACCGATGGTCAGATCTTTTTGGAAACTGACTTGTTCAACGCTGGTATTCGCCCGGCAATTAACGCAGGTCTTTCGGTATCACGTGTAGGTGGCGCAGCCCAGACCAAGATTATTTCAAAGCTCGGTGGTGGTGTTCGACTGGCTCTTGCACAGTATCGTGAACTGGCAGCTTTCGCGCAGTTTGCATCGGATCTCGATGACGTGACTCGTAAGCAGTTGGAGCGTGGTCAGCGAGTGACAGAATTGATGAAGCAAAAGCAATACTCTCCCATGTCTGTGGGTGAGATGGCTGTGTCTCTTTATGCTGCCAACGAAGGCTACCTCGATAACGTCGATGCCACTCGCATTGTTGAATTTGAAGAAGCTATGCAGGATCACATTCGATCCAATCACCAGGGTGTGCTTGATCTGATTAACGATACTGGCGCGTACAACGATGACACGCTCGGAGGTCTTAAGACTGCCGTTGAAGACTTCGTTGCCAATGGCGCTTTTCAAGCTTAGTCGTAGCTTCAATGAAGATCACAGGTAGATAGCATGGCCGGCGCAAAAGAAATACGCACCAAGATCAAGAGTATTCAAAATACTCAAAAGATCACCAAGGCGATGGAAATGGTCGCCGCCAGTAAAATGCGTAAAGCACAGGACCGCATGGCGGCAACACGTCCTTATGCTCGAAAGATTCGTGAAGTTGTCAGCCATGTGGCGGCAGCTAACACGGAGTATGTACACCCGTACATGCGCGAGCGTGAAAACGTTAAGCGGGTTGGTTTTATTGTGGTCTCAACAGACCGTGGTCTGTGTGGCGGCTTAAACATCAACAGCTTTAAAGGCGTTGTCGCCAAGATGCGTGAGCTATCTGAAGAAGGGGTAGAGATTGATGTCTGCACCATCGGTAAAAAAGCGCACAGCTTTTTCAATCGCCTCGGAAGCAACATCGTTGCCGAGGTTCAGGATATAGGCGACAAGCCCACTCTGAATGACCTGATCGGGCCCGTGACTGTGATGCTTAACGCCATGGA
>CAZQKJ010000359.1:0-4347 GCA_964593315.1 uncultured Granulosicoccaceae bacterium | reverse complement strand
AGCAGACGCCTGCACTGTCATAACTACCTCGCCTTCGGATAATTCATATCCACCCAATTCTGTATCCCTTGTCACACGGCGTGAGCTGACTTGTATAGGTGCGACCCATCGGACGGCTTCTTCAAACGCTCTTGAAAATAGATCAGGGTTATCTTTAACCGAATGCAGTTGATCTGGATTAGTTAGCAGCCCAAATAACGCTGTAAGGATTGCATCACGCGGTTCGTTAATACCACCGCCAATCGCAATCTTGATATTCGAAATAATGTGTTCCATTTCAATCGGGTCATCAGCACCGGTTTGTACTGCCAATGCACTGTTTCGATCTACAACAGTAACGCTAGCCGCAGCGTTAGTTGCTATCGCATGTTCTATGCACTGGTTGATTTCACGATTCGCAACTGCAGTGCGTTCAAATGGTTCTGCCAAACCTGCAAAGTTCCCCGCTCCATCAATCAGTGCTTGAGACCAGCGCTGTATGTCAGTATCTGAAGCCTCAGGAATACCCAGCACCTCAGCCAGACAGCGAGCAGAGAACGGTCCTGCAAAAGCGGAAAAGAAATCCACTGTTTCACCTTTAGGCAGCGCTGCCACATATTCATCGGCAATTTTCTCCACCCTTTCTTGCCAGATATTCTTTACCACCGGAATGGAAAGTGCCGGCATCATCGCACGGCGCAAACGGTTATGATCTTCACCATCACGTCGCATCAGGGTTTTAGCCTGAAAAGCCTTTTCCATGGGCGTATTCGGATCATCTGAGCTGAACAATTCCGGATGATCCTTCACATACTGCGTGTCTTGCGCTTTGGTGAGTAAGATGCGTCCGACAGAGGCCACCTTAAGAACAGGTGAATCAGCTCTGAGGCGCTGGTAAATCGGATAAGGGTCTGTAGTCAGCTGGCCAATCGAGATACTTCTATCATTAGGAACCAACATAGCAATCTCCCGTGCAGAAGACTACTATACATTAGTCCCTGACACACAGCATGTCACATGCCGTGATGCTGAATCAGATATCAAGCACTTTGAGCTTGGCCTGTATGAAATCCTGATGACTCAAGTGCAACCGCTCGCATAGCTCGCGAATGGTGTACTCTTCATACTTGTCCAAATCTCCGTCTGCCATCGCAACTCTCCACATTTGCTCAACAAGCCCGCACTTTTGCCCATGAGTAAATGAACTGTTTATCTGACGAAACTGCTCGTGCATGGAGGTAGCTGCATTGGCATCCTGCTTCGCAGTGGAGATCATTTCTTGTATCTCTGTTGTTGTCATTGACGGGCTCGCCACTTGAAGCGCTTGTTCAATTGCCCCAACCTCAGCATCATCAATCTTTAAATCAGATCTGGCAATTTCTACCAGTAGCAACGCAGTCAACCGTTCGACCCAGAACTCTTCAGGCTCCTGATTATCACGGGCATCCTGCTGCAAATTCTTAATCCAGTTTTTAAACATTTACTTTCTCTAACTGTAGCCAGACATCTGGCCCTTCACCGGTATAGTGTCAACAATTGTACGATACATTGATCGCCTGTCACACCTGCACTGCATTTGAGAAGTCGCAGTAAACTTGTATGCTTGATGATCAGCAATTGCATTCAATCCGCAAAAATACTTTGAACACAACGTGAATAAGGCGTGATCATCCGGAAGCGTCAGAATTTTCTGTGAATTACCTCATTATTTGAGATGAAGACAATACACTGGCGGCCGATACAGTGCAGGTTATTGGCAACCTACCCAAACACTCCATGTTCAAAAAAACTGCTGCTTCGATTTTTATCTCCACGGCCTTATTACAGGCCTGCGACTCTTCAAACAACGGACTTGAAATCACTGACACGGGTCTCAATACCGGCAGAACCGCTTCAAACCAACCAGTGGATGTCTTCCAGGATTTCATTGCCGCAGCGAAAGCCGCGCCCGGACCCGCAGCATCCGCAGGTCCAAATCTGTTGAGCAACGCCGGATTTGAAAATGGAATCGACGGCTGGAGCGAATGCCAGCACGGTGCACTCAGCGCATCCACCGACGCCTACTCAGGCACAGGGGCGTTGGAGCTTGCAGCAGGCAATTGTTTTTACCGATCAATACAAGCTAAGCCAGGAGAGTCCTACGCGCTAAGTTGTCACATTAAACTGACAACAGAAAGGGCCTGGACAGGCATGGGCATGACGCTGTCTGATGATAGTTATAACAGCATTCAGCAAGCACCCGTGGCAATAGCAACATCGGGTGAATACATGCAGCTCGGCACGGTTGCAGCGGCCGGTGAAGGCACTTCAATTGTCAGCATGTGGATCCACAGTGATCACGGCGCGATTGTCGATGACTGCAGCCTGACGCTTGAACTGGATCAACCACCGGCAACACCGGTAGAGGCAGAGAACCTCCTCGTTAACGGTGACTTCTCGACGCCGGGCCAAAATGACGGCGCCGCCTACTGGGGCAACGGCTGCGGCGGTACTGTTGTTTCCGACAGCACAAGTTTATACATGGCAGATGGAGCCTGTGTCGACCAGGCACTAAGCGCAGGTGCTATCCAGACTATAGACAGCAACACGGCAACATTCAGCTGTCTCATCGCAGAGTCAGAAGGCTACTCCGATATGAGTATCTTTTTAAATAACGAACTTCAAGCGGTTAAAAGCATTGCACCAACAGATAAGAATTCCCGTGTTGAAGTGTCTGTGGATGCTATGAATGCTGGAAACGGCTTTGTAAGCCTGTATTCAGATGGACACTTGAGGGTTGAAGACTGCAGACTCTCAGCAGAAGCTCAGGTAATCGATAACAGCACTGACGCAGATACCGATACCGATACCGATACTGCGATTGTCGATGCAGACAACACGCCGGACTCCACAGCTGATGTTGATGCAGATACGGATACTACTCCAGCGCCCGAAACTGAAATCACACCCGATCCAGTGGTCGATAATTCTGAACCTGACACCGGTACTGACAATACGCCTGAACCTGTGATCGACACGGGCGAGACCAGTGCTCGATACAGACTCACATTCAATGCCGAGTGGAGCGCAGATCTTCATCCAATCAATTTCCCACCGCCAGCTCATTTCTCAGGATTGGTCGGTGCTGTACACAATGATCAAATCAAGATCTGGGAAACCGGTCAAATTGCTTCACCGGGTATAGAATTGATGGCAGAGACCGGTGGCACTGACTTGCTACTGGCAGAGATTGCAGATGCCATCGCAACAGGCACTGTGGCATCCGAAATCGCAGGTGGCGGCGTTCCAGTATCACCGGGCACAGTCAGTATCGAGTTCGAAGTGACAAGAGATCATCCGCTAATCTCGGTAACCTCTATGATTGCACCAAGCCCTGACTGGTTTGTGGGTATACGCGATGTCGCTCTATTCGACGGTACGGCCTTTGTTGATAGCTTAACCTTAGAGCTACCAGCTTATGATTCAGGCACAGACAGTGGGTTGCGTTTCACCAGCGCTGATCTGGATACACAGCCCAGGGAACCAATCACTCGCGTCACCTCTGATGCCGCTGATTCAGACTTTGTAAACGGCCTCCCGTCTCTTGGTCAATTTGTGATAGAGAAACTTCCTCAGTAATGGTTCTCAATTACACCCAATGCAACCCGGGTAACTGGACGTAGCGAAACGTCAACGGCCGCCATTTGGGCGGCCGTTTTTGTATTGCTGCAATGGTGAGCTTAACAAACAAGAATTTCCAGCGTAATAAACAGAACACTAACCGCCAGACAACCTGGCCCACTCCTTATCAGATTCGACTTTATAAGTTTCCCAGTTGCCATCTAACCAACGGTCGCGGCCACGAGGAGCGAAGAAAAGATATAACTTATCCCCAAAAATCTCCCAGTTGGTACCATCCGTTGGCACAAGGCCACGGCCAAGGCTAAGTGCATTGGCGCAGTGACCGTTGTAGGCTGGTGAATAGCGCTCCGGATCTGCCCTGAACAGATCAGCACTCTCTTTCGAACCAAACCGCCACTCTGCGCCTTTCCAGGTAACGACCAATTCACTGACACCCTCAACAGCCGCGGCCTGAGGTGCGCGCTCCAGCGAGTGGTAAGCGACGGTATCATGTCCGTCGATAGCGACACCCTGCTTCGATTTTGCAACGGGTTCCGCAGCAGCAACCACTGCTGACAGGGAGAAAAAAGCAGCCACGCAAAACAGATTTTTAAGCTGTGATTTAAACGCAATAAGCGTTGAACTTATAGTCATAATAATACTACCTGCCAGTGTTTACATTGCGCTACGCAATAGAGAGATTTGTGAAAAGGACAATTTGTCGAAATATAGGTTCTTTACAACTTCCGGACTGCGCACAAATATAAC
>CAZQKJ010000358.1:0-4361 GCA_964593315.1 uncultured Granulosicoccaceae bacterium | reverse complement strand
CATTGAGCCCGTGCTATGGCGTTGTGACCGCAGCCAGGTGTTTTTATGTATGAATACAGGTCGGGAATTCCAGGCGCTTATTTGGCGTTTTGAGAGTCATTCCAAGTAGCAGTTGCCACACAGGGTGAATGTAGTCGACACACTATCGAGGGTTTTTGTCAGAAAAGTAAATTAGAAACCACATTTTGTTCACGCTGCTTTCTCTAAGTTGATTAGGCAGCAAGCGGCTTTTACGGCTTGCCAGAGACTTTTCGATAATCTTTAGGACCCTGTTTCAACCATGAAAATGAACAAGAAAGTGGCGATAGCAACTGCCCTTACCATCACAGCCGGAATCAGTGTTGCCGCCTCGCAGAAAGATGTGGCAGACGATGTGGTAGACGCACAGCGTGCGGCCCTCGCATCCAGTACCGACGGAGCTGGCTTTGGCCCTCAGTCGCCGCGAGACATCGAGACTGTTGCTGGTACAAATGAACGTGTTTTTGAGACCGCACCTGCGTATACAGAAATGAACCTCTGTAACATACACATGCACGACGGTGCAGAGCACAAAGGCGGAGATTTTTCCACCTACAGAGGCAACGGCGATGGAAAAGGTCATGGAACCGGCTTTGTGTATTCGGGCGAGCTCTCGGACGCTGAATTGTCTGATGACGGTATAGATGTGGGTGCCGGAAAGCACGCAGGCCTCGAGCCGGGCGGCACTATTGAAGTTCACTATGTTCATTCAACGGCACAAGTGACTCCGGGGCCTACGCTCGGAGCCTGCCTGAGTGAGTCCATTGCCAACCCACAGCTTCGAGTTGAAACTCAGGTATTTGTACTGGTGAATGATGATTCCGCACTGGATTTTATCGAGCTAACACAGATTGGAGAGGTTAATGGCAAGCAGCAAGCACTTAACATCCCGATGAACACCGGCTCGCCCATCCAGTACGCAGGTTCTACAACCGGCCCCAGTTATAACGAGAAAGGCTCACCACTACAGGTAAGCTGGAGCGTCAGGCCCAAGGTTGCAAAGGTCAATATCAAATCAGTTGCTGCATGGTTTGAAGATAACGTATTCGATGAAGATCACGCTCATGGTGTGAGAAACCTTGTTACCAATGAAGCGCTGCTTTCTGCGATAAATTAGCTGTAGTCCCGAGTGACGTTTGTGATTTCTTTACAAGCGTCACCTGAAAGCAATGCAGGATCGCGGCTGGACTTGCCAGCCGCCGCGTACAGAAGCAGTGCAGCCAATACTGGTTGCACTGCATGATCTTGGTTTGATTGCATTGATAAATGCACTAGCTACAGTAATGCATCCCTTGTCACTCTGCTGCAATTGGCCACCCAGTAATATCGGGTAAGGCCAGAAATTGGATTCGCTAACGGTCGATAAACCCGGAAAGCTTCTCACTGTTCTCTTTCATTATTTTGGCGTTGTTAAGCAGAAGCATAATGTCCGGATCATCTGCAAATTCAATAGAATCCGAATCAATGGCAAACTCAGCTGAGTTTGAATTTTGTATACCGAGACTTTGAATTTCCTGATCAATATCGCTATTACTGGCCAGCGTCATGATCTCATCCATGGCAAAGTCGTAAATCCGTTTGTTTGGAATTGCGTCAAGGTGTGAATAGGCGCTTGCGATGAGACCATGCCTTGCCTCACTTGTGGCAACAAAAGCAATCGCCCATGATTTCGCATCCGCATCATCCGTTGGGATCGCCTCAGCTGCTGCAATTGCCGCCGCATATCGAGCGTCAGCTTGTTTGGTTTTTTCTTTGGTTAGCTGATGTTCCGCGAGTGTCACTTCTGCAATCACTTGAGGCACACTCTGCTGTGTGTCGGCAATATCTCCTATGGCAATTAGAGCAGCGCTGTAGGCTTTATTGGCATTCTCCAGATGTCCCAATGCCTCGTAGGTGCGCCCCAGATCCAGCAGTGCGCAGAAGCGATCGGCCAGTGGCCTGAGTTGGCTGATAACCACCGAGTTCTTTTCCAGAGCTTTCCAGTTTTTATTGCCACTGTATTGCTGGCCTTCCAGCTCCAATTGCTGCAAGTGCAGTTGAGCAGAATAGTTTTTAGCAACAGCTTTAACCAGAGGGTCGTCCACAGAGTTAATCAAGCCTGACATGGTGTAATCCATATCATCCCGGTTACTCAAAAGATCAAGCTGATGCTTTAACGTTTTTATATCGGCATGGCGTGTGCGCCACTGCTGGAAATCAGCTAACTCAACTAAAGGTTGCAGCTCTTCTGTTGCCTTAACCGTTTGCGATTGAGGCTCACTAACGGTATCGGTGGTGTCTGCCACCAAATCATACTCAGTGTCCTCTTTGGAAAAATTCTCTCTTAGTGTGTGAGCCAGGTACCCACCAACAATGGCTGTGATCAAAGCGCAGGCTGCCACCGCATACAAAACAGCATTCTTGTTCTTTTCAACTGTCTTGATCGTGAACTTGTCTTCCTCATCCGGGATCGGCTCAACCGGTGCAGGTTTTACTGGTTTCTTTTTCTTTTCTTTAAGTTGCTTTGCAGCTTCAAGTTGCGCTGCCTTGATTCGTTCCTCGGTGCGTTCTGCTGCCGCGATTTTGTTTTGGAGCTTTTCATCAATGGCTTTTTGCTCGGCAAACTTCTTCATGATCACGCCGCAGTGATCACATACCTCCAACTCCTCAGTGGGTTGCTCGCATGACGGGCAAATCGCTTTCTCTGTCTCTGCTGCATCCACAGGGACAAGGGATAAATCACTGGAATTACCGAGCTTTTGGATTTCACACTGGATGCCAATCTCGACCAGCTTTTCCCTGTGTTGCTCTGCTACCGCTTCGTCTACCTGTTGCAGGAGCGTGAACGGTTGTTTGAGGTCGAACAAATGCTCACAGTGAGGCTCAAAGTGTTCTTCCGGCTTCTGGTAAAGCGCGGCCAGCGCTTTCATCGTTTCTTTTTTTTCTACGCCACTGGCACTGACCAGGGTCAGCCTCACCTTTGTCATCATAATCCCTCAAGTTACCACTCTGTACACAGAACTGTAGCGACCTGAATTCCAATAGGTTAAATATTTTGAATTGAGGGAAGATACGAGAATTACCGCGCAATTCCGCCGGGGTAAGTGCAATGCGCAATGTGATGTTGATAACATTTGCAGCCGGTTAGGAGGTAATTTGCAGTACCCGTTTTTTGTGTGCCTGGATATGTCCCCTGGTGATAGAGTGTTATATTTTTTTAATAATATTGTTATGAATTTGCTCTGGGTGATGCGCTCGTTTGTTGATGCATCGGGATAATTCTCTCCGGGACTGAACCTACAGCGTGTTGCAAAGCCTCGGAGTATTTTTTGGAAGTTGTATGCTCATAAGTCTCACCTTTCGAGCCGTAGCGAATTCCGGGATCTGGAATCTCTCATTCACAGTTTAATTCTGTGTTTTGCCCTGTGTCTTGTGGACAAGTATCGACTCCGGCGCCACCATTAAGGATGTCAATTCCGGGGCCGCCTATTAATCGATCATTACCGTCCTGCCCAAACAAAATATCGTCACGGGTTCCGCCGAGTAGAATATCGTCCCCTGTGCCTCCTACCAATCTGTCTTCTCCTCCAGCGCCTTCAAGGCGATCGTTGCCTGCCTGGCCAGACATCACATCGTCTCCACTGCCCCCATTCAACTGGTCCGCACCTGCACCGCCAACTAGTCTGTCGTTTCCGTTCTGACCCAACAAGCTGTCATCATCATTGCCGCCATTCAAATTATCGTTATTCAAGCCGCCATCCAGCTGGTCGTCTCCGTTTCCGCCTAACAGAGTATCGTTCCCTTCTTCACCTGAAATGGTGTCGTTATCGTCTCCGCCAATTAGTCGATCGTCTCCAAGGCTACCGAGCAGAAAATCATCACCGGATTGGCCAAATAGCAAGTCATTGTCATCACCACCATCAATAAAGTCATCACCATTGCCTCCATATACTGTGTCGTTACCGTCACCCGCACACAGATAATCTGCACCGTCTAACCCGAAAATTATGTCATCTCCGCCAAGCCCGACAATAACATCCTGGCCTATGGTGCCCCTGAGTTGTTCAGCGTTAACACTCCCGACTATTGTGGCCGATATGCCGTTGCACTTGGGTACATTGGAGCAAGATAGGTCGGCGTTCGATGCGTTTTTGGTGAACTCCAGTACAGCACCTGTTTGAGGTGCATCACAGGAAGAGCCTCCAAAGTGGTCAGCTCCAAAAATCCGATCACCCCATATTTGTACATCACCCCAAATGGATGTTGACCCAGAGAGTGTTGCAACCAACCCAGGGCTTGCAGTGCTATAGACATATATAGCTTCGCCTGCCCTTCTGGATGAAACAGCAATCGTTGTACCCCGA
>CAZQKJ010000357.1:0-4365 GCA_964593315.1 uncultured Granulosicoccaceae bacterium | reverse complement strand
TGACAATGCCGCTGTCAATCAGGCGGTCACTACTCAAGTGATCAAGGATTTGACCTTCTCGGTGGTGGCTGGTGAGAAGATTGGAGTGGTCGGGCGCTCCGGTGCCGGTAAATCAACACTGGTAAACCTGCTACTGCGTTTTTATGATATCGATGATGGTCACATCACTATCGATGGGCAGGATATCTCAAAGGTCACGCAGCAGAGCTTGCGGGCGCAGATTGCCATGGTCTCGCAGGATACATCTTTATTGCATCGATCCATTCGAGATAACATCAGCTATGGAAAACCGGATGCCAGTAATAAGGAAATACTACGCGCAGCTGCGTTGGCGCAAGCGGATAGCTTTATTCCTGATCTGGTCGACTCGCAGGGGCGCAAGGGATACGACGCTCATGTGGGTGAGCGGGGAGTCAAACTTTCTGGTGGTCAAAGGCAGCGCATCGCTATTGCCAGAGTCATTCTTAAGGATGCGCCCATTCTAATACTGGATGAGGCAACATCTGCCTTGGATTCAGAGGTGGAGGCATCTATCCAGGAGAAATTACTAGACCTTATGCATGGCAAGACGGTGATCGCTATTGCGCACCGATTATCAACGATCGCAGTGATGGATAAACTGATTGTTATGGATGCAGGACGTATCATTGAAACTGGTAATCATGAATCCCTAATCGCGAGCAGCGGTCTATATGCCGAGCTATGGGCCAGACAATCAGGTGGTTTTATTGCTCGTCAGTAAATTCAGGTAATTTTTCAGATGTTGTTTGTATCTGTTGCGTTATCGGGCATGGATGTGTCTGTTTTAAAAATTACACCTTAGTGCATTTCCCCCTTGTAGCCTTTGAGTCGTTGTAAAGTGACTCGTTCATGTTTGAGGATGCCGCCACGAATGTTTGGCGGCAGACTAACCTAGAGGCAATGATGCTAAGAGTCATCCTGAGTGTAGCCGGTGTTGGTTTAATATTGGCCGGAGTATTCGGCGATAAAATTTTCAACCGTACAACCGATCAAGGCAACGACCTGGCCAATAGTCAGGCCAGTGTTCAGTCCGACGTTCAGTCCGGTGGTACTGCCGAAGAATCACCTGCGGAGTTGGTAGAAGTCCCAGCGGCTCTGCCACCGGTTGATAACGTCGCGACAGAAGAAACCGCCACTGATGAAACGTTAGCTGGTCAACAAGTGGTTGTCGAAACCAGTGAACAAGCTTTGCAAGCGGCAGATAGTTCGGCTGTTGTCAGCGCCGCGCCGGTGGTAACACCTTCCTCTGCTGCAGCTACTATTGCATCGAAGGATGAGCCTGGCTCCATGGTTGAGAGTTCCACACCAGAAGCCATTAAAGTGGCTGCCTCTGATGAGGAAAAAGCGGCTGATAGAAACACACAGGTAGCGTTAGCTAAAACTATCATGTCTCCGGAGATTCAAAACCCCCAGACTGATAGTCAGGCGTTAGTGGCTGATGAAAAAAGCGCCGAGCTACAGCGTGCTTTGAGTGCGACATCCGGTCCAGATAATCAGGAAGTGCTTTTGGTAATAAAAGATCTGGTCAATATGCGTGAAGGGCCTTCCATTGATCATCCCATTGTTTTACAGCTTGATCTAGGTCAGGAGTTGATGGAGTTCAAGCGTGAGGGAAAATGGGTGCATGTAGGGGCTTTTGGCACGTCTGGAAAAATCGGCTGGGTACATCAGCGATTGGTCGGACCTTCAGAATAAAAGCTGCGTCAATGCTCACCTGCAAGGGTGCGGGCGTTAGTAACGTGGCATAATTTGCCGCGCCAGTGCAATTACCGGTGCTATTTATCAGTGCCATTGACAGGTTCGCAGTAACACTGGGTGCTGCCATTCAATTATTGTCCGGGTTTATTCATGCTGAATAAGAAGGTAGTGGTTCCTGTAATAGCGGCATTGCTGATGGCACTGGGTGTCAACCTTGAGAAGATGGGGATCGATATCGATGCTCTTCTTGGTGGTTCGGTAAGCTCTGCCAGTTCCAGTACCGAAACTTATCAGTCCACCGATAAGTGGTCCAGCACGTCCCCCGAGATTAATCTACACCATATTTTTGAAGGTGAGATCAATAGAAGAGGCAAGCCGACTGGTTTTCACTCCAGACCGGGAGGTGTCGATCCTGCAGGTGCCAAATTAGTCAGGGTCAGGGATAAGCCAAACAGTGCTGGTGTCTACACAGCAACTATTGCTGTCAAAGACGGCGGCCAGTGGAAAGAAAAATTCTCAAGCTTTTTTCCTGATGATCTGTCAGCCGATGAAGTCATCTCGGTAATTATCAACGCTTACAATAATAGTTCGAACAAGAAAGCCCAGCCCTGGGAAGGTCCGTCTGGTTATGGTTATAAAGTCCAGGGGTACACGACTTCGCAAGGTGGAATCAATACCGCTTTCCCGGTGTATAGATAAAGTCAACAGGAATACCGACTATGGCTGATCTTGAGTTTTTTCGTGATGAAGATGGCAATTGCTGTGTTCGAGGGGATGACGAACGTTTTGCCACCTTTATACAAACTGATTTGCAAGGTTCTGCACGGGTCACTTCGGATCTGATAGAGCTGCTTGAAAACACAGGCGAACATGCCGAGTTTCACGGCAATGCACACTCTCTGAGTATCTCTGAAAAAACAGTCACCATTGAAGCGAACTTCGATGAAGACGCCCCAGATAGAAGAATCGACAGAGAAGAGATGCTCGGGCATCTAATCGCCTGGCGCGAATTTTTAAATCCCAGCGACACGAAGCTCACTTAAGGCCAGGCGACTGTGTTATCACACTGATCATGTGTTATCACCTGATCAGATGTGTCTATACCGCACACCCTTTGTACGAGCGATACAATAATATGCTCATTCGCAACAACTCACTACAGCCAGCTCGATGAAAAAAACAGCTCCGTACGGATCGTGGTCTTCTGATATCACCACCAGTTTGATGACGGCTGGCACTGTTGGTCTCTCGGAAGCGAGGCTGTTCGGCGGTACGCTTTACTGGCTTGAATCAAGACCTCAGGAGCAGGGGCGCACAGCGATTCTCAGGCTGGACAGTGAGGGTGAGAAACAAGAGGTCATCCCGTCCAGCTATAGCTGCCGAAGTCGCGTGCATGAGTATGGCGGTGCCTGTTATCTGCCCACAAGCACTGGTTTGTATTTTGTTAATTTTGAAGATCAACAGCTCTATTGTGTTGGTGACAAAGGCGTTGAGAAACTAACAGATCAACCTGCAATGCGTTTTGCCGATCTTGCTTATAACAGTCATCACAATGTTCTGGTGGCAGTCTGTGAGGAGCATATTGGTCAGTCGGCAGAGCCTGCCAATCGGCTGGTAGCCATTGATCCGGAAAGCGGTGTTGTGAGCACATTGCATGAAGGGCAGGATTTCTATGCGTCTGCGTCCTTCTCAAACGATGGTAAGGAAATCTGCTGGTTGTCATGGGCACATCCGGAGATGCCATGGGATGGCACCAGTCTGTGGTGTGCAGATTTCACAGATGGTGAGCTGCATAGTGCCACTGTTGTGGCAGGTGGTGTCGATGAATCAGTCGTACAGCCCGAATGGAGTCCTTCTGATGATCTGTTCTTTGTGTCAGATAGGTCTAACTGGTGGAATATTTATAAACTTAAGCGCGATGCTGTCGGCACCAATGCACTGAATGTTTGCGCAATGGAGGCTGAATTCGGTTCACCGCAATGGCAGTTCGGTATGACCCGTTATGGTTTTATTGCCAACAACACAATACTCGCGTCATACAGCCATGGTGGACTGGAAAAACTTGCCACTATCGATACTGATACAGGCATCTTGACTGACATAGCCAGAGAGCACAGCGGCTATCATTCTTTGCGTACCGAGGCAGGTAAGTATTGTTTTATCGCGCAATCACGCACGGATTTTCCATCTCTGTACGTCGGGAGCTACACGGGCAGTGATATGCCGATTGAAGAATTGGTATGTGAGTCATCATCTGCGAAGATAAATAAAGAACACTTTTCAATTGCTGAATCTATCTCGTATACCTCCGGCAATGATCAGACAGCGCACGGATTCTTTTACGCGCCGGTGCATGCATCGCTTAAAGGGTCTGAAGGTGAATTGCCACCACTGTTGGTGATGATTCATGGTGGTCCCACTTCTGCCACCTCAGACAGTTTGAGTTTGAAAATTCAATACTGGACTAATCGCGGCTTTGCTGTGCTCGATGTTAATTATCGCGGTAGCACAGGCTTTGGGAGGCAGTATCGCGATGCTTTGAAAAATCAATGGGGCATTGCCGATGTTGAGGACTGCGACTTTGGCGTTCGGCATCTGATTGAACAGGGATTGGTGGATAAGGATCGGGTAGCCATACGCGGCGGC
>CAZQKJ010000356.1:0-4383 GCA_964593315.1 uncultured Granulosicoccaceae bacterium | reverse complement strand
GCCATCACTAAAAAATAAAATACATTGCGAAGGGAGCCGATCATACTGCCTTCCCCTTAAAAATACCGGTGGGCCTGAACAACAACACCAGCAACAGAATAATAAAGCTGACCGCAAACTTATAATTGGTCGACAACAGTTGCATTAAACCATCAGCCTTCCAGTCACCGGGGACAATATAGTTAGCAAACTTCTTATACGCATAGGTGACTGTTATTTCAGAAAACGCAATCAAAAATCCGCCAGCAATCGCCCCGAGCGGGTTACCCAATCCACCGACAATGGCCGACGCAAATATTGGTAGCAAGAGCTGAAAATAGGTAAAAGGTTTGAATGATTTGTCCAGTCCGTAGAGCGTGCCAGCTATCGTCGCAAGCGCTGCTGCAAGAATCCAGGTCACCATGACGACTCTGTCCGGATTAATACCGGACAACAACGCCAGATCCTCGTTGTCTGAATAAGCACGCATTGACTTGCCTGTTCTGGTTTTATTCAGAAACCAAAACAACATAGCGACCACCACGATCATAGTGACTACAGTGATGCCCTGACTGACTTTAACAGACACGCCTTCAGCAAGCCCGGTCAACTGCTTGAATTCACGTGCCTTGATAATGAAACGCTCACCATCAGCAAAGTTTTGATCATCTGGCCCGATAATAAAACGCACCAGACCGTTCATGACAAACATCACACCGACTGATGCAATCACAAATATCACAGGGTCCGCACGTTGCTTTCTATAGAAGCGGTAGACCAGCCGATCGGTCAAGAGCACAAATACAGCACACACGACAATCGCAAACGGCAAAGCCAAAAGCGCGGTAGGCAACGGACCAAGATTGAGCCCTAAAGATTGAAACCACCAGGTAAACAAGATGGTGAACATAGTGCCAAATGCCATGGTGTCACCATGGGCAAAATTCGAAAAGCGCAATATGCCATATACAAGAGTGACGCCCAGGGCCCCCAATGCGAGCTGGCTTCCGTAGGCTACCGCAGGCACCAACACAAAGTTGGAAAGCAGTAGCAGTGCATTAACTGGATCTGACATGATTTAGTGTGCTGTGCCCTAGCCGCCAAGGAAACTTTTACGTACTTCAGGATCATTCAACAGCGCCTGGCCTGTATCGGTAAAACGATTTTCACCCTGCACCAAGACATAACCCTTATCGGCAATATTCAACGCTTGCCGGGCATTTTGTTCAACCATCAAAATAGAAATTCCCGTACGAGCCACTTCTATAATGCGATCAAACAATTCATCCATAACAATCGGTGAGACACCAGCGGTGGGCTCATCAAGCATCAGCAACTTGGGTTGCGTCATTAATGAGCGCCCAACAGCCACCTGCTGACGCTGTCCACCCGATAACTCACCTGCATTTTGGCGACGTTTCTCTTTAAGTATGGGAAAAAGCTCATACACCTGCTCCATAGTGGAGTGAATATCATCGCGACGCAGGAACGCCCCCATCTCGAGATTTTCCTGTACCGACATCGATGGAAAGACATTATTATTTTGCGGCACAAAGGCCATGCCTTTTGCCACACGCGCCTGCGGACTCAAAGAAGTGATGTCTTCACCATCAAGCATCACAGAGCCCTTGCGTATATTCAACATACCGAATATCGCTTTCATGGCAGTGGATTTACCCGCGCCATTGGGACCGACAATCACTGCGATCTCACCTTTCTCCGCTGCGATGGTGCAATCGTGCAAGATATCAGCTGCACCGTAGCCACCCGTGAGTTTATTGCCAACTAAATAACTCACGAAGCTGCCTTATTTTTAAGACCAGTGCCAAGATACGCCTCTATCACTTGCTCATTGGCTTTGATCTCTTCCAGGGTACCTTCTGCAAGCACTGAACCTTCAGCCATAACTATGACCGGATTACAAAGCTTATCTATAAAATCCATATCGTGCTCAATAACGCAGAAAGTATAGCCTCGTTCTTTATTCAATCGAATAATGGCGTCACCAATAGTATTGAGTAAGGTTCTATTAACCCCCGCCCCTACCTCATCAAGAAATACCACTTTGGCATCTACCATCATGGTACGACCAAGCTCCAGCAATTTTTTCTGACCGCCAGACAAATTACCTGCAAGCTCGTCAGCCACATGATCTATCTGCAAAAAATCGATAACCTCATTGGCCTTATCCCTGACCTGTGCCTCTCTTTGCCTGACACCCGCAGAACGAAACCAAACATTAGATAACTTTTCACCGGACTGACTGTCAGGCACCATCATCAGATTTTCACGAACAGTTAGCGATGAGAATTCATGTGCGATCTGAAAAGTACGCAACATACCTTTATGAAACAACTCATGGGGAGGCAAAGCGGTGATATCTTCTCCGTCTAGCCAGACTTTACCTGAGGTGGGCTTATGCACTCCGGCAATAACATTAAACAGCGTAGTCTTGCCAGCGCCGTTCGGCCCTATCAAGCCGGTAATCGAGCCTTTTTCAATGCTAAGCGATGCATTGTCGACCGCGGCAATACCACCAAAACGCTTTGTCAGGTGCTCGACTTTAATCATACATACAAGACCAGATCAGCATTGATCGCTCTAATATTTTTGGGAATCAGACATCTGCGATTGCAGAACAGGTGACCCGGAACGGGTCACCTGAAAGGATAGAACTAGCGGTATCCAACAGTGGACAGAGCACCATCTTTAATTTCTATCTCACGATAGTTACCAGCACTTTCACCCGCGCCAATAAGCTCAACATTGGATGCACCAACGTAGTCAATCTCACCGCCGTCAGCAAGAATCTCAAGCGCTTTGGCAAGCTCACCCGGGAAGATCTGCTCACCCGGAGCATTGGCAATTTCCATCACTTTGCCTTTGTAACTCTCAGGGTCAGTCGACTTCGCAGCCTGCATAGCCAGTAAGATCAACGCTGCAGCATCATAGCTTTCCGCAGCAAATGGCGAGCTTGCATCATAGCCGTCTGCCATCTCCACCAGCATGCCAGCACCTTCACTGTCTGTACCTGGTGCCTGACCGAAGGAGCCATCCAGATCAGAACCAATCGCCGCAGGTAGTGCATCACCCACCATACCGTCTGGTAGTACAAATGTTTCGAATGCACCCGTATCAAGTGAACCCTGAATGATACCTTTGCCACCTTGATCAATGTAGCCTGCAACCACCAGCACTTCACCACCAGCTGCGGCCAGCGAGCCCACTTCAGCGGCGTAATCAGCTTTACCATCTTCATGTGATGCAGAAATAGTCACTGTGCCGCCCGCTTCTTCAAACGCAGTCTGGAAGGCATCTGACAAACCCTTACCGTAGTCATTGTTGGTGTAGGTAACTGCCACTTCTTTAATTCCGCGCTCCATAATGACGTCTGTCATCACCACACCCTGACGAGCATCAGAAGGTGCGGTTCTGAAGAACAGATCATTGTCTTCAATTGTGGAGAGCGCAGGAGAAGTTGCAGATGGTGAGATCATCACCATACCGTTTGGCAGTGCCACGTTGGTCAGTGCCGCAGTGGTTACACCTGAGCAATCACCACCGACAACACCCGATACTTTCTCCGCTGTGATCAGACGCTCAATCGCAGCAGTTGCGGCAGCTGCATCAACGCACGTGGTATCCGCTCGCTCAGCGGCGACGGTTGTACCATCAAGAAATTTCCCCGATTCCGATACCTCAGCGATCGCAGCTTCCGCCGCAGGCGCCATATTCGCAACGAGTGATTCGATCGGTCCGGTCAGACCCAAGAAAACACCGATTTTGATTTCTTCAGCAGAAGCCGCACCCGTAGCACTGACGCTTGCAGCTACTGCAGCAGAAATGAGTAGTTTTTTCATAAAAATATAATCCCGTGTGATGGAAATGTATCCGATCAATGGCCATGTGGGTCGAACATCTCTCCCGTTGGCCGATAAGTCAGCAGCGCTCCAGACGCCGTGAACCTAACCATTTTTACATGGTTTCCAACCTGAGAGTATTCAGTATCGGAAGTTTTTCGACGAAATCACACTAAAGATCTCAGGAACATGTGGTATCAACATCCCGAAACGAGTTGCGCGGGAAGAACCAAGCCCTCCAGCCTGCAGAATTTGTTGACAACAGTGCTCGCCAGCTCTATATTTAGCGGCTTGCCTGATTACATGTGTCCCCTTCGTCTAGAGGCCTAGGACACCGCCCTTTCACGGCGGTAACAGGGGTTCGAATCCCCTAGGGGACGCCATTTATCCTTTCTGAGCGTCTACGAGAATCCACAACTGTCCATAAAACAGTTACTTAGTGTCTCTCACAGTCCACTGTAATCCAGCAGAATCTACCCCAATCCATGCAAATGTGGCAACATAATGCCCCCAGGCCAGATTTTAGGGGGCACCAAGTATGGGT